>JAGYNW010000099.1 GCA_018399915.1 Candidatus Omnitrophota bacterium | reverse complement strand
TCACCGGGACTATGCAGATTGACCGGTTCTCCAGAAATTTTTATCTCACCGGTATCCTTTAAACGCAACGAAGCCGCGATCTCCTCTTTAATACCAAAGGCGGGATCCTTTTCTTCCTCCTTGCACTTGGGGCAAATAAGCCTGACCAATCTCTGGGCGATAAAAGCCTCGACGCTGGATGTAATCAGATAAGGGCCTACCCCCATATCGATCAACCTTGTGATACCGCTGGCCGAATCATTCGTGTGCAAAGTCGAGAAGACCAAATGCCCGGTCAATGCGGTCCGGATGGCGATCTCAGCTGTCTCCACATCCCTGACCTCTCCGACCATAATGATATCCGGATCATGACGCAAAATATTACGAAGCCCCGTCGAGAATCCAAAATTGATCTTGGAATTAACGCTTATCTGCGTAATTCCTTCCATTTCATATTCAATGGGATCCTCGATGGTAATAATCTTTTTATCGGGAGAATTGATCTCATTCAAACAGGCATATAACGTTGTCGTCTTGCCGCTTCCGGTCGGACCTGTCATAAAAATAATGCCGTGCGGCTTCTTGATCAATTTACGAAAATGTTCCTCGCTTGAGGTATCAAATCCCAATCTCTCCAGACTCAGATGCATGACCTTGGTAGGCAAAATACGAATGACCATAGATTCACCGCGAGGAGTCGGCATAGTTGAAATACGCAAATCCAGATGCTGGTCTTTGGTCTTCACAACCGCGCTTCCATCCTGAGGCAGACGCTTTTCCGTTATGCTCAGGTTTGCCAATATCTTTATGCGGGACAATATCATCGGAAGGAAATGTTTTACTTCCTTCGGCACATTGGCGTCAATCAAAACCCCGTCAATGCGGTAACGGAACCGCACTTTATTGCGGTATGGTTCAATGTGGATATCCGTGGCCCTTTTCCGATATGCCTCCAGAATGATCTGGTTAACCAGATTAGAGATCGTCGGGTCTTGAGTCTTTTTTTCCAGGTCTTCTATCCATTGTCCTTCAATCTCTGTCTGATCTTTAACCTTGTTGGGATCCCGGGTAATAATCTTATCCAGCGTGTCCGAAGCCAGGCCATAATGAAGCCGTATCGATTCATTGATCTGACTTTCCATGGACAGCACAACTTTCACCGGTTTGCCCAGATGGATCCTGATCTCGTCCTGGATCTTCACATCCAGAGGAAAAGCACAAGCAATGGTCAGGACATTATTCTTTTCCGCTATCGGCATGAATTTATAGTAGGCCACGAATTTAACCGGGATATTGTTGGTGATCGCTTTAGGAATCTCAATATCCGTAAGATCCAGCGTTTCCATATGAAAGGATTGCGACAAAGCGATCAGGATCTGCCTTTCCGTGACAATACTGTTTTCGATCAGATAATTCTTTAAAAGCTCATCTTTGGATTCGGCCACTTGCAAATAGTTCGCGATCTCCTCCTGGGTCAACACATTGTTGGCAACCAAGGCTCTCTCAATTGTTTTATTATATTTTTTCATTTTAACATTTCTACGTAAATAAAGATTACACAGCCGTGTAATCTTTATCGGTTTTCCTTTGAGAATAGATCAGGATGAAGATATCCCTAAACCCGGGGCACTTTACCTATCATGTAAAAGTCTTCTTTTCTTAAATAATCAAATTCCCCGGCCATAATACGCGCACATCCTTCTACGTTCTCCTCGATGCTCACATATTCCCCTTTCTTGCCGGTGAAGACCTCACTGACGTGGAAAGGCTGTGTCATAAAGTTATATAATTTATCGGCCCGTTTAAAAATTTTCTGATCCTCTTTATTCAGCTCATCAACACCAATAACCGCAACAATGCGTTTCAAAGCATTATGTTTATTAAAATGCACCAATACTTCCTGGGCCACATCATAATGATGATCACCGACCACCGCTCTATCCAAGTTTGTTGAAGAACTTACCAGAGGATCAATTGCCGGAAACATACCTCTTTGGACCAATTCCCGTGATAAAACAATACAACCGTCTAAATACGCAAAAATAGCGACAACCGCCGGATCAGTAAAATCATCCGCCGGGACATAAACAGCTTGCATGGCGGTGATGGATCCGCCGCCTTCAATGGAACGGATCCGCTCCTGGACACCACTGACCTCAGACGCCAGGGTCGGCTGATAACCGGTTTCGGCCGGGACCCGGCCTAAAAGCGTAGAGACCTCCTGCCCGCCCTGAATATAACGGTAGACATTATCCATAAATAAAAGCACGTCTTTATTCTTTGCCTGCAAATATTCCGCCAAACACAACCCTGCGTTTACAACCTCGGCACGGGCCCCCGGGGGTTGGTCCATCTGTCCAAAGGCCAACATAACATTTTGCAAAAGATTGCTATCCCGCAACTCATGATAAAGCTCATTTCCCTCACGGATACGCTCTCCGATGCCGGCAAAAACACAGGCACCGCCATGAGCCTTAACGATATTGTTGATCAGCTCAAGAATGACAACAGTTTTCCCGCAACCGGCCCCTCCCAGAATCCCGGTCTTACTTCCCTTGACTAAAGGAAACAGCAAATCAAAATATTTAATCCCGGTCTCCAGGATCTCCGGTTTTTCGCCCTTCTTGGCAGAAAGGTCAAAAGGAATAGGTTTGAGCAAATACTTGGTCGGAACTCTTGTGGGACAATCAAATTCCCCTTTATTGTCCAAGGGCCTCCCGGCAGCATCCATGACGCGGCCATAACATCCTTCACCCATGGGGATTGTGATCGGCTGAAAAGTGTTATAGCAGGCGGAATTCAATTGCAAATTCAATGTGTCCATTAAAGACACGGTTCTGACGACATTGGAGGAAAGATGCTCCATCGTTTGCAAGACAACATTCAGCCCGTCCACCGTTTTGGCTTCCACAACATCATACAATGACGGCATATTATTGAAATCATCAAAGCAGACATCAACGACCGGCCCCTGCACAGAGATAACCCTCCCCAGTCCCCGCCGGGAAGAATCCGAAGAAGGTTCTTCTTGTTCCTTGGCAAGCGGCTTGGCCGCTGCCTGGGCATCTTCAGAAACAGCTCCCTGAACTTTTACCTTTTCCTTATTTTGATTTCTATCGTTCTCATGACTATTGGCATCCAAAATTGCGCTCCTTACTTTTAAAAATAAGATTTAACAACACCGTTTACTTGGCAGCTTTGGCTTTCTTCATGGATATCATTCTTGCGGAGAATGTTTCTCTTAAACTTTTATCAATGTCCGCTTTTCGTCCCTTTAAATACCGCATCTGAGTCTTCTTTTTCTCTTTCTTTAATTTATCAACACTTTCTTCCAAAAACTGGGATTGCGAAGCCGCTGACGCGATAGTTGAATCAATGAGCATTTCATACAGAGCTGTCGTAACCCATAAATTTACCAAATAAGTAATAACATCTTTGGGATCGGATTCCTCTATGACTTTTTCGATCATTCCTGTATTCTGGGATTGATCCTTGATCAAAGAATCGCAAGGCAGCAATTTAACCACTTTCGGCTTTAGGGTCTCAAACCGTTTCGGCCAGGTATAACAGACAACCACTTTACCAATACGCCCTGTAAAAATCCCCTCGATCAAATAATCCTTAAGCTCAACCGCGGTCTCATAAAACCCGCGATTCTCGACCTTTTCATAGACCTTCATATCCGGAGTAAATTTTTTTAACTGCTCTAGCGAGCGGTTGCCCACCGCTAAGAACTTAACCTGGGAATGTTTCTCCTTTTCCTTCAAGGCCAACCGGACAATTTTATTATTAAACTCCCCTAAAAAACTCCCCTCAACAGTCACGGCGATAATGCACGTAACAGGGTTATCATTATGGATCAATGGATTAACCGATGATGTTTCTTTCAGCATACGAAAAAACTCCACGAAGGTGTCATTGAACCTGCGGAATTTATCTTTTCGGTTAAGAAGTGAATAATATTTATTATCAGCAATATCCTTCAGCGTCTGGATAAGATAAACCATCTCTACCGCATCCCGGAGTTCGCCCTTTATTTTATTCGCTTTTCCCATATTATCACCGTTGCGCTATTTTCCAAAGATCGCAAAAAACTGAATGCTTTTAGCGAACATCTACCTCTTCTTGAAGCTTAACGCCTGCCTCTCTGATAAGGCTCTGCAAACTCCCGTCCAAAGCCATACTGCCGAATTTCAGAATGACCCCCCCACCGATAGTTTCATCGACCTTGGTGGCAAGACTGATCTTCCGTCCTAATTTTTTTTCAATAATGCTGGCAAATTTATCTTTAAGATCATCTTTAACAGGCAATAAAGAAATCAATTCCGCTTCCTTGATATCCGGGCTGATGCGGCTCATATCCACATTCTCCAGTTTTTGCAAAAATTCCTCTGAAAGCTGATTGTTAAAAGTCTCTTTCGCGTTAGAACTCAAGATTTCGTTCAGTATTCTCGTCCCCAGTTTGATCACCCGCGTATCGATTTCCTTCTCCAGATCATGGCGTATTTTCTCTTTGGCGTTTTGCGCTTTAGCGATGATCTCTTCGCTTTCCTCCCGGGCTTTGGTAATAATCTTTTCTTTCTCATTCTTGGATTCTTCTTCCGCATCATTACGCATGCGATCCGCTAATTCCACCGCCTCTTTTTGCCTTCGCTGAAGTTCTTCATCCGCCTCTTTCAACTTCCGGGTCAACTCCGCCTGTTTGGCGTTCGCTTTAGCCAACTCCGCGTCCAATTTTTTTAACGCACTATCCGTGCTGGAAAAAAGGGTGCGCTTAATAACAGCGATCGTAACACCGACAAACACAACCATTAATACAACAAAATTGATTATAAACCATTTCCAGTCCATAAGTATTTACTCCTTTTATTTTAGTCAGCAAACAAATTATAAAACCCGATGATCGTTAAAAAAGTGGCCGCTTCAATAAGGACCAAAGGCACAAAAATGCTCAAACTGATCACGGGCGTTTTCGTCGGATACCTGGCAAGCCGACCGATCATCTTCAATCCCAAGATCGCGCAAAGCACGCAAGGGATCAATACAACCGCCGAAAAAACGCAAAAGAAAATGACGGCTTCATACCACATAGTAAATTCAACCATAGGTTTCATATCTCGCGCGCGCTCCTTACTTGGCAAACATTTGAAAAATAGATAAAATCGAAATGATCGAAATAGCTTCAATGAACACCAGGACAATAATCATGGCCGCAAAGTATTTGCTCACGGCAGAAGGGTTTCTCGCCAACGCCTTAATGACCGCGTGCCCTAAGATGGCGATGACGACAGACGGCCCCATAACCGCTACAAACATGATTCCAACGATGATAAAGGTTTCAGCTATCATATTTAATCCTTAATAAACAAATCTCAAATTAAAATTATTTTTCCAGTTCAAACTCTTTTGCTTTAACTTTTTCCTCAACCATGATAATACATTCATTCGCATAAAAACGGAGGACACCGCCATTCACGGGAATCTTTTCCTCCCAATTAATAATAATATCCCCTTTTTTTAAAACACCCAAGACCGGATAATGATAAGGAAGGATCTCGTATTCTCCGGTATCGCCGATAACAAATAAGCTCTGGATCTCTTTGTCATAGACTAACTTGCGCGGGCTTAAAATAACACATTTGAAATATCCGAGTATAGGTTTCATTTGCGCGATTATCTATTCTTTCGATTTCTTTTGAGACTCAGCCAAATTCAAAGCATCAGCGCCTACTCCTGAGGTGATGGCTTCACTATCACGGCTTTCACCATCTGTCTTCTTTTCTCTTTGAGACTCGATCTCCAGAATATAACTTTCAATAACCTCATTAAGCCCCTTCACGATCTCATCATCCTTCTTTTTTCTTTCTTTGATGATATCCAATAATTCCGGCCTTTTTTCAGATATATACTTATGAATACCTTTTTGAAAAACATTGACCTCTTCTAAAGAAAGCCTGTTTAAATATTTCTCATGATACGCGAACAAGATGACGGCTAAAATTTCCATAGGTACAGGATTGTCCTGGTCTTGCTTAAGCAATTCCGTCAAGATCGCACCGCTTTTCAGTTGCTCGACCATTTCTTCACTTTGCTGCCCCGCCCTCAATTTGGATATCCGTAAAAGTTCTCTGTACTGCAAATACTCCAAACGCAAAGGTCCGCTCAAATCCTTAATGATAGGCCATTGGACTTTGGTCCCGACCCGGGAGACCGAAAGGCCCAGATCGACCGCAGGTTTTTGCCCTTCCCCAAACAGCGCCGAATCCAGCATTATTTGTCCATCTGTCATGGAAACCAGATTAGTTGGGACAAAAGCGGTCAGATCGCCTTCGAGAATCTCCACGATCGGCAGAAAAGTCATTGATCCGCCGCCCCGTTCTTTATCCAATAAACAAGCGCGTTCGATCATTTTGGAATGCAGATAAAAGATATCTCCCGGATAAGAATCCCGGCCGGGGGCTCTTCCCAATAAAAGAGAAATTTCCCGATAAGTCCAGGCATGCTTGGTAAAATCATCAAATCCGATGAAAACATCTTTTCCCTTATGCATAAAATACTCACCCAGGGAACAGGCCACATAAATAGATAAATATTGCTGTCCTGGCGGACTTGAGGCCAGAGCAGAAACGATAATACTGTAATCAAAGGCCCCATGCTCTTTAAAAAGCTGCACAACTCTGGCAAGCTGCGACCGTGCTTTACCGGTAGCACAATAAATACATATAACATCGGTATTTTTCTGATTAAGGATGGTATCTGTAATCAGAGTGGTTTTCCCTGTCATCTTATTTCCCAGGATCAGTTCCCTCTGGCCTAACCCAATAGGGATCATGGAATCCAAAGCCTTTGTCCCTGTCTGCAAAGGGTGGCATAAAGGTTCCCGCTCTAAAATTGCCGGCGCGGAAGGGAAGATCGGATAATACGTATCAGGCTTTACAGCGCCCAACCCGTCAAAAGGCTCGCAAAGCGGGGTAATAATCCTTCCGATGAAATTCTCTCCGACAGGCACATTAAACGGCTCCAGCGAAGCTCTTACCTCATCCCCGGTCTTAATGCTTTCATTCTCTTTAACAATAAGGACTTGCGCTTCCTCTTCATCAAAACCGACAATGATGCCCTGGGTACCAAAACCAAAATGGACTAATTGGCCGTTGATACAGGATCTCAATCCGACAACGATAACGATACAACCCCGGATACTTTTAACTTTACCTACTTCTGTATATTTTAATTCAGACACAATGAACGTCCTC
>JAGYNW010000098.1 GCA_018399915.1 Candidatus Omnitrophota bacterium | reverse complement strand
GATTAAAAAGGAATTTGCGAACAGTTTGGCTATTACCTTTTTTTCTTGCGGAGTCTTGGCCAATATTCATTTGCCAAAATATACCCGACGCAGTTATCTGCCATGCATCGGCAGATGTGGTCTTCGTAATTATCCCAACCATAACCGTAATTGTAAGTAAGCTCTTCTCCTTTTTCAATGTCGCGTATGGCCACGATCCAGATATGGCCGCGTATATTAATCGCTTCACAATTGGGAGCACAGGAGTGGTTAATGAACCGGGCTGTATTATAGGGTACATTACCATCAATGTCATAACGTGAATTCAATTCAAAGATATACACCGCGCCCTGTTCAATATTATCTTTATGATTATTGATGACCATTTCAGCCCGTATTTCGGATTGCCGTTTTGTAATTTTTTCTCCCACATACTCAATGATATGGGTATCCTTTGAGATAGCGGTTTTTGCAAAAATCCCTTTGCTATGAATGGAAGACTGCTTAACGCATATATAGGGACTGGTAATTTTTTTCATACTGTTTAATGTCACCTGGTTCTGAATTAATACATGGGCAAGATTTAACACCGATTAAAAATTTCTAAAATATTAGCATATTTCTGAAAAAAAGAAAGGCTAAATCGGAAAAATCAAAGTGGCAACAGCTCCGCAGGAAGGGCCATTAGCGATGGAAATACACCCATTGTGTATCTGCATAATATTCTGACAAACTGAAAGCCCCAGGCCGACTCCACCCCGGGCTCGACGGGAAGTATAGAAAGGATCGAAGATCTTATCGATTTTATCAGCAGGAATGCCGGACCCGGTATCGGTCACGGTTATGGAAACGACTCTCTGGGAAGGCGCAAAATTCTTTTGGTAGATCAAATCTATCTCTTTAAGGTCATCCGATAATTTAACCGCAGAAGTGGTTATGGTTATTTTTTTGTCCATCGGCTCGGAGGCAGAGGCGTCTTGAGAGCAATCGCTCATTGCATAAATCGCGTTCATAAAAAGATTGATCAAAACCTGTTCGATCCGGTTCTTGTCAAATTCCAACATCGGAATGACTGGACTCAAATTCTTTACAACCTGAACATTGTGTTTATTGATCTCATGGTTGGTCAACAAAAGCGCCTTCTCAATGACATCGTTCAAATTCCCGAGTTCTTTTTTTAATTCACTTAAACTGGAAAAATCCAGAAGGTCTGTAATAATTGTATTGGCTTTATTCGTGGCTTCCTGAATGTTTTCTAATACCAATTGATATTGGGGATTGTCCACTTTAATTTGTTTACTGAGGAAGGTCACTCCATACAATATCGTGGCTAAAGGATTCCGCACTTCATGGGCCACGCCACTGGCCAGACCGCCAATGACCTTTAATTTCTCTGCCTGAATCAACTGATTACGGGTCTCCTTCAATTGCCTGTTCGCTTCTTTCAACTCCAGTTCAAGCCGCTTGCGTTCAATCGCATAATGCAATGTTTTGTTCAGGATATAGGAAGAATATTTCCCTTTAACCAGAAAATCCTGGGCCCCTTCTCGTAGCGTCTCAATACCCAAGTCCTCATCATACGCTCCTGTGTTGATTACAATGGCCGTCCTAGGACATTTTTTATTCAAATAATCAAGGGATTTGGTGCCTTTACTGTCCGGCAAATTGAGATCGAGAATAACTACATCAAAAGTGTGCTCATTCAATAAATTTTCTGCGGTTGTTAAAGAATCCGTGGCCTTGATAACCGAGTCCTTGGTAAGAGTTTTGGTAAGCATGGAATGCAGGATCCTTCGGTCCACCTGATTATCCTCGATGACTAAAACAGCTATGGATCTTTTAAAACTGATTTCTAACTTTGACATAGTTCATTCTTTCTAGTTAAAATGATATGTGGATCCCAGCATAAAGGCGTAAGACCGCCAATCAACACGATTTAATCTTTGTTTTTGGCTTGTCCCATCAGCCAAATGAAATTCAATGATCCCTGGTTCTGTCAGCCAACTTTGAATATCCGCATTAAAATCAATCGTAAAATTGTTAGTCAATTCATAATCCAACCCGATGGTGAAAGCCAACCCATGACCTTCAGCCGTTTGTTCAAAACTTACGGGATGCGCAAAATCTTCGCGCAAATTCCAATTCGCCCAGGCATAATAATCGGTGTAATGATACTCAAACCGAAATAAACCATTAAATTTTTTTACTTTACCGGATAAAGCAAGACCCAACCAAGGGCCTTTCCACTCCGTCTCAAAACTTGAATGCAAGCCGTCAAATGGTCCGGTAAATCCAATTAATCCATAAGGATCTTTGGTCTGATTCCCATCGGTAATTATTAAATTCTGTTCATGGTAAGAATACCCGGCTAAAATGGATAAATTAATATCCTCAGCATGTAAATATTCATTATTTTTCAAATGAAATCGGTAACCGATACCTGTAGCGAGGTCAAACACGTCCCCGTCATCTGAACGATTATTCGAACGGGAAAATTCCATTGAGCGGTTGTCACCTAAGTAATCCGAATCCTGATTATCCCCTTGATAAATATCTGCCGAGGCAATCATGCCATCAAACAGGAAACGATCTGATATCGCCAAATTAGCGGTAGCCTTAATTTGACGCATTTTCAAGTCAGACCATGTCAATTCAGAAAGAACATTGGGTTCGGTGCCTTCCAGATTTCCAGCAATATCAAAACGGACTTCATCAATACGTTGACCTAACAGTACTTGAAAATCCAACTCCCATTTTTTGTCAGTATCTGGTTTTCTGAGAAAATCAAATCTTTGAATACTCTGCTGCGATCCACCCTCCTCCGCATCCCAACGCAAAGTCATATTTTCGCGGACCAACTGATCATAAGGAATTTCTTTTTCAGCAGGATATACCTGTGTGTCTCCAGATATTCTTCCCCGTGGCTTGGTCTCTTGATATTCGATCCGGCGTTCAATAGTGTCAAGCGTCTGATTAATTGCGTAAAGCCTCTGGTCGTAGTACGAGCTCCCTCCCCAACAAACATCCTCCCAATTTACCGAAGGCGGGGAAACAGAACTTTGAGAAAGACAATTCAATTCCTGATTGATCAATCGCATTCGTCTTTGGTCTGAATTAGCTGTATGCGCATAGGAAATAACCGCACTGAAAGGTATGAGACTGAAGGAAAAGAAAATACAAATAAAATAATAAAATTTTCCTTTAGAAAAATTTATTGACATAGGGGCTCATTATTGCGTCATTTAAAAAATAAAACCGGCCTTTACACCGTACTCGGTTGATTTATTTTCCGGCTCAATATACCAGATAGGTTGTGTATGCGCGGCATCATAATACCATCCAATCGTACCGTCTTGAGAAGTAGCTTGGGTTGGATCAGAATCATTTTTTTCCCAATAATTGACATAAGGCTGTAAGAACAGATCAAAAGATTTATTCAATTTGACTAATTTGAAAGAGGCCCTCAATCCATAACCTTCATATTGCTCATTTTTAATAGGATCAGAGGTGTAGCTTAAGCCGCTATCCGCATCCGTGTACATGGGGCCGACATCTTCAAGATGGCTTATCTGCTGACCGTCAAGGAAAATATCATATTCGAAATTGAAACCGAATCTCCAACTATTATTGATCCGGGTATCTGTCATAAACCCTACAGGCATATAATAACATTTATTTTCCCGCTCATATCCTAATGCGCCGGTTGTAGTAATGCGGCCACCAGTATCATCATTCAAATAACGGTATCCAAACCCTGCATAAGGCGTAATCAATGTCGTATCATGAACAGGAATATCATATCCGGCCAGGCCCCGCACTTCCAAAATATGATCTTCAACATCACTCATGGATCCAGTGCCCTCAGACTTGTAATGGATCTCCCCTTGGCTTCTGCTAAACTCAATTTTGAACATATTAACTTTATTGGTATCACTGAAAATATCCTTGATCGATTCAATATGTTGATTATTAGAAAGGCGGTAGGTATATCCCAGATGGAAGCCAGCCATATTTCCCTGGTCTTTCATGACTTCAGGCTCTTCATACATGAAACGAAAATATTGAAACCCAACTTCAATCTGTGTTAACGGATTATTTCTGGAAAAAAGGTTATCATAAGACCAAAAATCATTTTGACCACGGTCATAATCATAGTTAACCGGCTTGATATCATCCACGCTGTCGTCGCTTTCATAAAAGTCTGCATCAATGACCGGATCATATGCATCTTGTGGCTTATCCGTAGATACAATTATCGGTTCAACTTCATAGCTATGAACCGAGGTTACGGCCTCTTCCATGGCCCCGGTTTCTTGGGTTACTTCATCTTCAAGATAACAGATACTCGCCCAATCAACCTGTGTATCCTGCTTATATTCGCGTGCAAAGCAGTCCAGCTTTTGAGCAATAATGGCGTCTCTTTCGGCTTCATTTGTTTTCGCCTGGGAGCTCGTCGCTACACAACCCACAAGAATCAAGACAGCAACAAAAAAATTGAATAAATATTTCATAGAATATCCTCTATTTATAATTTGTATTAATTTAAGTATATTATATGGAGAAAATAATGACCGGGCAAGAAAAATTCAAGTTTTTTTCGAGGAGTTACCTGTGAAAAAGATCTTAGTTAATCCGGGCGCGAAACACAATCCTACGATCATTTTTGCGAACATATCTTTAACGCGATCTCCTCAAGCTCTTTCGCATTGGCCGGTTTCGCGTTCTGAAAATTCAAATCCGTGATCGCATCGGTTGGGATCAAATGAATATGCGCGTGGGGCACCTCCAGTCCGCAGACCATAATGCCAATCCGTTTGCAGGGTATCGCGGCGCTGATCTTGCGGCTGACTTGTTTTGCGAAGATCATAAAATCACTCAACAAATCATCTTCAATATCAAAAATATAATCGATCTCATGTTTCGGGATCACTAAAGTATGCCCCGGTTTTATCGGATTGATATCCAAAAAGGCTAAAAATTGTTCGTCTTCCATTATCTTGTGCGCGGGAATCTCGCCTTTTATGATTTTTGTAAATAAGCTTGCCATGTTTTCCTCCTCGTATCAAAATTAATATTTTTTCATTAATCCGCTAATCAAACTGCATTTTGTTTATGGGGCGTACCTGGCAAAACCCTGCTGCCACATGAACGGCAATACCGGGAATCCGGATGAAGCTCCGTTTTTCCGCAAACGGCACAGATGACATGATGAACTTTACGCTCAAGTGCATTCGCGTATTCCACTGAAACAATTCCTGTCGGTACCGCTATCATCGCGTAACCCATTATCATAATGAGCGATGAAAGGATTTGTCCGGCTATAGTGTGGGGAGTAAGATCTCCGTACCCCACAGTAGTCAATGTGACAATCGCCCAATACATACTTTGGGGAATGCTGGTAAAACCGCTGGCTTCCCCTTCAATCAAATACATAAATGTACCCATGATCAATACAATCGTAAGTACCGCCCCGACAAAAACGGTTATTTTGGGCCGGCTTTTGCTTAGAGCCATCATAATATGATCAGATTCTTTAATAAAACGTGTCAACTTAAAAACGCGGAAAATCCTTAACAACCGCAATGCCCGCAAAATAAGAAGTGAATGAATATTTAGGAAAAAAAAGGCTAAATATGTCGGGACAATCGCGATCAAGTCAATAATTCCGTAAAAACTGAGGACGTATTTCCAAGGGTTGCGGACACTGATTATGCGAAGCAGATACTCCAGAGTAAACACCAGAGTGAAAATCCATTCCAGACCTCTAAAAAAAGACGCATGATGCAGTCGGATGGATGCGACACTCTCAAGCACAACGGTCACTACACTGAAAATGATCAAGCAAAGCAAAATGACATCAAAAATTTTACCGGCGCGTGTATCCACCCCGAAAATAATCCTGTAGAGTGTGTCACGATATCTCCTGATTCGAGAAACCCTCTTTTCTTTATGAGCAGTTATCTTATGCCTGTACATGATCGATCAAATGAGAATAAATGGCAACTTGATGATAAATTCCGACCCCACATATAATTTGCTTTTTACCGAAAGACTACCCTCATGCCGTTCAATGATCTCTTTGGCCGTAGCCAATCCTAATCCGGCATAACCCATCTTCATGGTATAAAAAGGATTAAATATATATTGGAGGTTTTCTTCCGGGATACCGCAGCCGGAATCTTTAATAGAGATCCCGAACACCTTTCCATCCCATTCAGTGCTGATAATGATCTCTCCCCCATTAGTCATCGAATCGATCGCGTTGGAAAGGATATTCAAAAAGGCCTGCGTTATCTGGTCCGGATCAATATTCAACTTAATGCCGGTATGTTCACTGTATTTTTTAATAATAGCAATTTTTTGTTGAGCGAGATTGCTTTCTAATAAACTTACGGAATTATTGATCAAATCGGTAATATTGATCACCTTGGTAGATATCTCGGTCTGCTGACCATGGGCCGCAAGTCTGTCGATAAGATCCGTAATCCTGTCGACCTCTTCATTCAAGACTTTGGAGAATCCTAATAAAAACTCTTCATCGTGCAGGTTTCTCTCCAAATACTGGCTATAGCCTTTTAATGCGGTCAACGGATTCTTGATCTCCATAATTATACGGTTGAAGACCGTAGCCAGGGTCTTGTATTTTTCGGTCTTAGCGATCTCTTTACGCAAAATACGGTTCTCCTTGACGATAGAAAAATAACTTTCAGCGAAAAAGATCTTATCGATTGATGTTTGCACAATATTCTTGATCGGCTTGAAAAACAAATAAATAAAGGCCAAAAACACCGCTAATGTGGCTATGGTTTGTTTGATAAGCGGCAACTCGCTAAACAGGAATTTTATGAACAGACTGAAAATAAAATAACTCACGATCAGGATCACCCCGACAAGCGTATAGATAACACTTTGTTTCAATAACGAGGGGATCTCGGTCAAAACATTTTCGAAGATCGCATAGGCGATCAGCACGATCCAGGTCAAAGTCAAGGGTGGCCCTAACCAGATCGCGTCAAAATTATTAAAAAAGTTAGGAAGGATCCCGTTCGTAGAAGTTGCCAAGAGAAAGGCGATTAAAGTTCCATGAAGGACATATTTGATACGGTCTTTAATGATGCCTGATGTCGTTTTGTACATATTGAAAAAGCGCGCAAACGCGTAAACAAAAGCTAAAAGAAAATAAAAATTCCAGAAAGTCTGACCGGGCCCGAACAAAATGATTTTTCTGCCATCCACATGTTGGATGCCTCTGATCATAAAATCAC
>JAGYNW010000097.1 GCA_018399915.1 Candidatus Omnitrophota bacterium | reverse complement strand
TAAAAGTGATATATTTACTATTTATCTCAGAAATGGTATTCTGAATCTTGGAACCGGGATGCGGTCGCCAGGCATTATTCCGCTTATAAGATTTATGCGCCTATAGCTCAGCTGGATAGAGCACCAGTCTTCGGAACTGGGTGTCGGGGGTTCGAATCCTCCTAGGCGCGTGAATTTTTTTCTTGAAAAATGTGCTTCGAATCAAGGAATCCCTTCCTTTAGGAATAAGATCCATAAATGAAGACACACCCGCCCCAAGTTGGCCAAAGGCTTGGGAAATCCGCGGAATTCCGATGAATTGCCTTTACAAGAAAATGAGATTTGTATAAAATATTTGCGCATTTGCGTTTTATCATTAAACCGTTCAAAACCAAAGTCAGGTGTATTTATGTTAGACAGTAAGGGATTGGAACTTACAGCCCTTTATGAAAGCCATGTTGCGTTAAAGGCCAATATGGGGCCTTTTGGCGGGTGGAATATGCCCATTCAGTATGCCGGGATCTTAGCGGAGCATCAGCATACCCGGGAGAAAGTAAGCATCTTTGATGTTTCTCATATGGGGGAATTTCTCATCGAGGGGGATTACGCGGCCTCAGGCTTGGACAATCTCCTGACCATGCCGTTGGCAGATATGCCGCTCAAAACTTGCCGATACGGCGCTATGCTTAATAATAGGGGAGGCGTTATCGACGATCTCATCGTTTTCCGCCTGGAGGCAAACAAGTGGTTCCTCGTGGTTAACGCGGCCACAGCATTTAAAGACAAAGAACATCTGGAACGGCATTTAAAACCTACGGCACTCTTTCGTGATCTCTCTTCTGGTCTCGGGAAAGTGGATGTGCAGGGGCCATTGGCCCGGGAAGTCTTAAAATCTTTTGTTAAAGATATTGAGAAGCTGGATTTTTATACCTTTGACCATTTTGATGTTCTTGGGGAAAATGTTATCGTCAGCCGGACCGGTTACACGGGTGAGTTAGGGTATGAAATTTATTATCCTTGGAAAAAGACCGTAAATCTGTGGGAGCATCTGTTGACACAGGAGGATGTGCAGCCCGCGGGTTTAGGCGCCCGCGATGTTTTGCGGCTGGAGGTCGGGTATGGGCTTTATGGCCATGAGTTAAGAGAGAACCTTTCGGCGTTGGCCTCAGGATTGGGCCGTTTTACAGATTGGGAAAAAGAATTTATCGGAAAGGATGCCTTGTTTAAAGAACGGCAAGCAGGACCGGCGTGCAAGGTCCTGGGAATTGTTTCTTCAAACAGGCGTTCACCGCGGGTGGGACACACAGTCTTTTCCGGTTCAGGCGAAGTGATTGGGGAGGTTACCAGCGGCACTTTTTCTCCTTGCCTGGAAAAGGGGATCGGAATGGCTGTTATCGCATCTGATCACGCGAACCGGGGGGATACGGTTTCTGTAGGGGATCTGAAGAATTCCTTTCCCGCGCAGATAACGTCGAGGATATTTTACAAGCAAGGTTCCCTGAAGAGTTAACTTTGCTACCGGTAGGGGGGGTGAGATTTTTTCGATTTTTTGTTCCATCTGGTGAAAAACTCACGTATATTGGACGAAATAATGTTGAATCTAATAACCAAGGAGAATGTTTATGGAAGTTATTGATCATTTTCTTTACACCAAAGAACATGAGTGGGTCAATATTGAAGACAGTATCGCTACGGTTGGGATTTCGGCGTATGCGCAAAGTTCATTGGGTGATATTACCTATATTGAATTGCCCGCGGTTGGCGATGAGGTTGAGCAGTTCGGAGAACTTGCGTCCATTGAATCCGTGAAAGCGGCCAGTGATATTTTCTCGCCGATATCCGGTAAGATCGTCGAAGTGAATACGGATTTGGATCAGGATCCGGGTTTGATCAATAAATCCCCGTATGAAAAAGGCTGGATCGCCAAGATCGAGATAGCCGATAAAGAAGAAGCCACTAACTTAATGACCGCGGATGAATATGAGAATTTCATGGAAACGGCTTAATGCAATAATTGTTTAATTATTTTGTGAAGGAAAAATTGATTGTCTTCCTATATCGCTAATACAGAAAATGAAGTTAAAGAGATGTTAGCTGTCTTAAAGATCTCTTCCATTGAAGACCTTTTTCAGGATATCAAACCCCGGCATGCCCCGCAATCTTTTGATGTGCCGCAAGGCAAATCTGAATTTGAGGTGGTTCAGCATTTGAGAGGCCTTGCTGCTAAAAACTTATCCGGGATCATTCCTTTCCTGGGGGGTGGATATTACGACCATTATGTTCCCGCGGCTGTCTCTGCTTTAGCTTCCCGGGGAGAATTTTATACCGCGTATACACCTTATCAAAGTGAGTGTTCACAGGGAACCCTTCAAGCCCTTTATGAATATCAGAGTTCTATCTGTACATTGACAGGGATGGAAGTATCCAACGCCTCTTTATACGACGGTGGCAGCGCGCTTTATGAAGCGGTAATGATGGCTTTACGGATCACCAAAAGAACCAAGGTGGTCATGAGCGCGGGGGTCAGTCCTATCTATCGCAAGATTTTAAAAACGTATACCTATAATTTAAATTTTGATTTTCAGGAATCTTCCGTGGTTCACGGCCACAGTAACCGGGAAGAAATCTATAAACTGCTGGATAAAGATACCGCCTGCGTCGTTCTGCAGAATCCGAATTTTTTCGGTGCTGTTGATGATCATTCTGATATCGTTAATAAGGCGAGGGAAAAGAACATTCTTGTCATCGAGAGTGTATACCCGGTTTCTTTGGGATTGCTGAAAACACCCGGAGAGATGGATGTCGATATTGTTACGGGTGAAGGTCAGAGCTTGGGCCTTCCTTTAAATTTTGGGGGGCCGTATTTGGGATTTATCGCGACCAAGAAAAAATATATCCGTAAATTGCCGGGTCGGATTGTCGGGGAAACCACGGATATCCACGGACAAAGATGTTTTGTGAACACGCTTCAGGCCAGGGAGCAGCATATCCGCAGAGAAAAAGCCACGTCCAATATTTGTACAAATGTGGCCTTGTGCGCTTTGCAGGCCGTTATTTATATGGCGTTGATAGGCAAACAGGGATTTAAAGAATTGGCCCAGTTGAATTTGGATAAAGCGGAGTTCGCGAAAAAGGTTTTGGATGAGATTAAAGGCGTTGAAGTCAAAAAAGGCACGCCTACGTTTAATGAGTTTACTGTCGCTTTATCCCGGGATGCTTCAGAGGTGACAGAAGCAATGATCGAAAAAGGATTTGCCGCGGGTTTTCCTTTGGGGCGGTATTATCCGGATATGGCGCGACATATGATCATTGCCGTTACGGAAAAAAGGACCAGGCAGGAAATTCTGGATTTTGCCGGGGCCCTGGATGCGGTATTGAACGGCTAATCGGTGGGCATTCTTCTATCGGTAAATAAGTTTGATAAGCCGGGCAAAAATAAATAACAGAATAAAGGATTTATGGAATTAATATTTGAAAAAAGTGTCGAAGGCCGCCAAGGATATCGGAATCCCTGTGGGGATATCCCCACGCGTACGCAGTTGCCTTCGGGATTATTGCGGAAAAATGAATGCGACTTGCCTGAGGTCTCGGAGTTGGAAGTGGTCCGGCATTATACAAACTTGTCGCAGTTGAATTTTTCTTTGGATACGCATTTTTATCCTTTGGGTTCTTGCACTATGAAATACAATCCTAAGTTTACGGAAAGTGTGGCGCAGATACCCGGTTTTTCAGAGTTGCATCCTTTGTTGCCTCAATTACGTAATGGCGAAAAATTCACGCAAGGCGCCCTTGAAGTGCTTTATAACATGGACTGTTTGCTCTGCGAGATAACCGGCATGGATGCTTTTACTATGCAGCCTCTGGCTGGCGCGCATGGAGAATTAACCGGTGTGATGATGATGGCGGCTTATCATAATGCCAAGGGGAACAAAAAGAAATATATTTTAGTGCCGGATTCCGCCCATGGCACGAATCCCGCTACAGCCGCAACCGTGGGATATGAGATCATATCAATCCCTTCAGATGCCCATGGGGTAATGGATATGGGTATATTGAAGCAAAAACTTTCCCATGAGGTCGCGGGCGTGATGTTAACATCTCCCAATACCCATGGAGTTTTTAATCCGCAGATAGATCAGGTCGCGGAATTGGTCCATGCCGTTGACGGATTGATGTATTATGATGGCGCGAACCTTAATGCGGTGCTGGCGCGCTGTCGTCCCGGTGACGTGGGTTTCGATATCGTGCATATCAATCTGCATAAAACTTTTGGGACCCCGCATGGGGGCGGAGGCCCGGGGTCAGGCCCGGTCGGAGTGAAAGAGTCGCTTACCCGTTTTTTGCCGATCTCCAGGGTTGAGAAAAAGGCGGATGATACCTATTCCTTGAATTATGATTATCCGGACTCGATCGGTTATATTGCCTCTCTCTACGGCAATTTTTCCATCATTCTCAGGGCCTATGCCTATATTTTGATGTTAGGCAAAGAAGGCCTTATGGCGGTCAGTGATCATGCGGTGTTGAATGCCAATTATATTCAAAAGCGATTGAAGCCTTATTATAAGGTCGCGTATGACCGTATTTGTATGCATGAATGTGTCCTTTCCGCGGAGAATCAGGCAAGTCAGGGCGTTCATGCCGTGGATATTGCTAAGTTCTTGATTGACAAAGGGATTCACCCGCCAACAGTATATTTTCCATTAACAGTGAAAGAATCCATCATGATTGAGCCCACAGAAACCGAATCGAAAAGAACCATGGATCTTTTTATTCAGGCAATGATAGAGGCCGATGCCCTCAGCAAGAAAGATCCGGATAGGTTTAAGGTCTTGCCCCAAACAACGCCGGTTACCCGCCCGGATGAAGTCCGCGCTGCCAGAGAGCTGAAAACCAATTATTTTCAATAGTTTAAAATCCTAACGATATGATCCTTAAAGACATTGCCTGGGAAACACCAGAAGAGAATATTGTATATGATGAAGTATTGCTGCGTTATGCCGAGGAACAAGGCGGCATTGAATTTATGCGTTTTTGGGAGGCCTCTCAATATTTTATTGTTTTAGGGCGGGTTGGCCAAAAGCAGGAGGATGTTCATGTTGCCAGAGTGGAAGCCGATCAGATCCCGGTTGTCAGGCGGTCTTCCGGCGGAGGCACGGTCTTGCAAGGGAAAGGTTGTTGGAATTATTCATTGATCCTTTCAAAAAAGACCCGGCCGGAGGTTTCGGACCTGAAAAAGTCTTATGCTTATATTTTGCATAAGGTTATAAATGTGCTCAAACAGATGGGAATGGAAGCCGCGTATTTCCCTGTGTCCGATATTGCTTTACTTTCTGATCGTAAAAAGGTTTCCGGAAATGCCCAGAAAAGGTCGCGCGCATGTATTTTGCATCATGGAACATTGCTTTATAATTTTGATATATCTCAAATAGAACGTTATTTAAAAATACCCGCCAACATGCCGGAATATCGAAGGCAAAGGCCGCATGCGGACTTTGTTACAAATCTTCCGATCGCAGACACATCCGTTCTTGAGGCCTGTTTCCGTGAAATCTTTGGTGTGGATACGGTTGAACGGACACTTGCTTGCCGGGAAAACGAATTGCTCAAGGATTTATTAGGCCGGGGAAAATACCGGGGTTAGAAGACCTTTTGACCCATAGAAAAAAAGTTTGGCACAAGGGGGAAAATTCATTTTATGTTTGATAAATTGTGTTATAATGCCTCCATGAAATTTCCTGCCACACAAAAAAAACCGCTGGATTCTATTTGTATTGTAATTGTCTGTTTCTCTTTAGCTTTGAGTTCGTGTACGCATTCAGCCGCTTTTGCAAAAAAAGCCCCGCTTAAGGAAAAGGATGTTTATCAGGAATATTTAAATACTTTCGAAGAGGTCTATGCGCTTATGCAAGACCATTATTATCAAAAAGTAGAGCCGGGCGATTATAAGCGTTTTATCAAGCAATTTAATGAAAAGATCTATCCTAAGCTGAAGGACACGGGCAAATCCATTGATTTTATCCGCTGGCGCAGTGCGGCTTTTCTGGTGGATTTTTTGAAGACAGAGGAAGATATTTTTTCTGCTTTTTATCCACCCAAACCGGCGAAGGAGTATGAGCAGACCGCCTTGGGGGTTCGAAAAGATTTGGGGATTGAAGGCAAACTGACCGACAAAGGATTTTTGGTTTCCCATGTGGAGCCGAGGTCAGACGCGTATGAAAAAGGGTTGCGCAGCCAGGATGTCCTATTGAAGATCGATGAGCAAGAGGTTTTGGCCTTAACCGAAAAAAAGATCAATGAGCTGCTTATGCCACTGATCGATTCTAAGGTGGATTTAACTTTTTTGCGTACATCAGACCAATCGAAAAAAAACATTACCGTTACCAGTAAAAAGTATTTTAAACAAACGGTCTTTATGATCCCCATGCCGATAAAGGGTATTTATGGACTCGAGATCCGCAGGTTCAACCGGAAAACCGCTGAGGATATGCTGCGATTTTTAGAGGCCTTCCGGGCCCAGGCCCCGATCAAGGGATTGGTTCTGGATTTGCGGGGAAATCCCGGAGGACCGCCTTTAGCGGCAAGAGAGATTTCCTCATTCTTTTTGCCCGGAGGCGAAGATTTTGCCTATTTTCACAAGCGAGGGCAGGCCAAAGCGGAACTGGATGTCCCCGCTATTCCGCAAAGATATCACTACGACGGGCCGATCGCGATTTTGATCGATAAAGAAAGCGGCAGCGCTTCGGAGCTGTTTTCCGGGATTATGCAAAAGCGGGGCCGGGCAGTGTTGATCGGACAAAATTCTGCCGGACAGGTCATGCTTAAAAGCATGTATCATCTGGACGATGAATCTATGCTTTTGTTGATAACCGGAAGAGGTTATCATCCGGATGGCACCGTGTTCCGTTTTTCCGGGTTGGACCCTGACAAGGTCGTGCCGGAATCTGATGAGGACGAGATCTTGAAGTACGCGGCGAGTTATCTTCTTTACGCGAACAAGAATCAGGAATGAAAATGATATGAGCATTTAAGGCATGCTTTTCAAAAACTGTCAGTTTACCTATGCCAGATAATAAGATATTAGTGATCGTCCCTGCTTATAATGAGGAGGGCAATATTCGAAAGACTATCGGGGAGATATTGGCCTCAGATATGGATGTTTCCGTTCTGGTGGTCAATGATTGTTCCCGGGATGCAACCTTGGAAGAAGCGAAGAAGACGGAGGCCCTGGTCATGTCTCTGCCTTTTAACCTGGGAATAGGGGGCGCGGTCCAGACCGGTTTTAAATTCGCGCACGCTTATGATTATGATATTGCGGTTCAGATTGATGGGG
>JAGYNW010000096.1 GCA_018399915.1 Candidatus Omnitrophota bacterium | reverse complement strand
GTTCGGGTTTATTTGACAAGATATGTCCCTTGCGGAGTTTTATTCATTTGGGGGGAAGCTGCGGGTATCCGGGAAATTGCAATAATCAAAGCCCGCATGAACCGGATCTGTTTTTTACGGTCACATCCCTACCGGCGGAACTTCACTGCAAACTATGGAAGCGGAAACCGGATAGTCAAGAGGCGCCGGCCGATTTCACCTTTGTGATCAAGATGCGTTAATGTAAAAAAGAGGAGCTATCATGTTAGAGAATAAAAAAGCGCTTGCTGTTTTGGTTTTCCTGGGGATATGCGGGGTAGTTCTTTTTTTTCAGACGTATCAGGATATCCGGCCGGAAGCCACACTGCAAGTCAATATCAGCAAAACCGAAGCAGCCGCACGCGCAGATGATATCCTTATCGCCCACGGGTTTGCCCCCGCCCCCTATCAGAAGACCGTGCAATTGGTCTATGATGACCCGGTTTATTTAAAGAAAACATTTGGGATAGCGTATACCAATGAATTGATTCGCAACAGCGTTATTTCCTGCTGGAAATGGCGAGTGCGGTATTTTAAAGAGTTGGAAAAAGAAGGGTTTCTGGTTTCCCTCAAAGCGGATACCGGGCGCATGGTTTATTTCGGCCATCATCAAATGGATGATGCTGAGGCAGAAGATATTGATCATGCCCGTGCCCAAGACTTGGCGGAAACGTTTTTTGCCTCGCAAACCACCGGCGACTGGCAGCAGGTTGTGGATACTGAGTATAAGCAAAAAAACAGGACCGACCATATTTTTGAATGGGAACAAAAAGATCCCCGGATAGGTGAAGCGGCCAGGCGCGTTTATGTCTCGGTCTCAGGCGACCGTCTGGAATATTTCAGTGAATACCTGAAGGTGCCGGAATCTTTCCGGCGCGGCTTTTTTAAAGAACAGATCCCCTCTTTTATCATTCATGCTTTTTTTTGGCTGATCAATATCTTTTTGTTTGGCGCGGTTATTGTTTCGCTCTTTATTCAATATAAAAAGAAGTCTTTGCGCACCGGCGCGGCTAAATGGTTAGTCTTTGTTTACGTGGTGCTTAACTTGTTAAATCTTTGGAATGTGCTTCCGATGATATGGGGCGGCTATGACACCCAAGTCAGCAAATTCTTCTTTATGGGGATGAGCCTGGGCAGCCATATGATCGGTATCTGTTTAGGGGCGCTCGGCCTGTTTATTTTATTCATCGTCGGGGAATCTCTTGCCAGGGATATCGGGCATAATGCTTTTCCGTTTTTTACGGCATGGAAGGAAAAAAAGCTTTATTCCCGCAAGATCCTCCACCGTATTTTTATCGCCTATCTTTTGGTGTCTTTACGTATCGGGTATGTCACGTCCTTCTTTTTATTGATGGTACAATTCTTTGATGCCTGGAAACCGATCGCGTCATTATACACGCATGTGTTTAGTTGGCAGATGCCCTTTTTAATGCCGTTAACATTTGGGCTGTCAACCTTTTTGCTGGAGGGCTTGAAATTCCGATTATTCACGATTTCTTTTATTATGAAATATCTTAAGAACATATGGATTGCCGTGATCTTTTCGGCTTGCTGCGCGACGTTTATTTCATTTTCGACAACTATTCAGCCGGTATATTTAAAGGCGCTGCAGATGATTTTGCTGTTCGCGGCCTGGGGCTGGGTATATTGGAAATATGGATTTGAAGTGGTCTTCTGGATAGAGTTTTTGTTCGGCATGTTTCTTGTCTGTATCCCGTTATTGCGTTCAACGGTTCCCTTCTTTTATCTTTCCGGATGGATCGTCACGGGGATCTTGGTCTTGCCCGCGTTATGGGCCCTTTATGGCTGGCAAAAAATAAAAGATCAAAAGGAGGCTTAAATGTCCGGACAAGACACACAACTCCCCCGGGTTTTATCGGAAACCCCCAAACACTGGTCCTGGAAGCTGGCTGTAGCGGCCTTCGCAGGGCTTGCCGGATTGATCGTTTATATTATTTTAAGCCAAGCGGTTTTTCCTTTTGCCTCGGTTGATCTAAAGCTCAGCCAGGAGCAGGTGTATGCCAAAGCCCGGCATTTTTTAAAAGAACAAGGATTTAGCAGCGGCGGATACGAAAAGTCGGTGGTATTTCAAACCTGTTCAACGGATTATCTGCAAAAGACATTGGGGATGAAAAAGGCCATTGCCGCGGTTCAGGCGGATGTGCCCTGCTGGGCCTGGGAAGTCCGGTATTTTAAGGAATTACAAAAAGAGGGTTTTTATGTCCGGGTTGACCCCACGGATGGGGAAATTTTAAAGTTTTCCCACCGTTTGCTTGAGGATGACGAAGGTGAGCTTATCAGCCAGCCCGGGGCATTAGCTCTTGCTAAAGATTTTTTAGCGGATCAAGGGTTTGATCTGACGCGGTATGACTTAACCGGCGACACACAGGTCAAAAGGGAAAACCGGATCGACCATTTTTTCACATTTAAAGAAAAAGACTTTCGTATCGGCGAAGCTGAGATGAAGATCAAGGTGGACGTGCAAGGCGGCCGGCTCGGATATTTCGCGCGTTTTCTTGATATTCCGGAACAATTTTACCGGGATAACTATAAGCAGTCGACCACAGGAATGGCCCTGATGTTGATTTTTAGGACGGTTATGCTTTTTTTGGGCCTGTCGTGTTTGTGGATCTTATTACAACAATATAAAGACAACCAGGTGAACTGGCGGTTGGCTTTATTTATGGGAAGCCTTTTGATCCCGGTAAACATTGCCAATTTTTTTAATGCCTTGCCGCAATTTTGGCATTATTTGCCTACGACGATTCCTAAGGCGGTGTATTTCGGATTAGCTTTGGTCATGTCGGTCCTGGGGGCGGTGATGATGGGATTGTTTGTTTTTGCGGTTTGCGCAGCCGGAGAGTCACTGGCCCGTCAACAGAAAATGCCGGGATTTTCTTTGCTCAATTGTTTGCGGGACCGCACGCGGCCTTTGAAAGCCACCATCCCGCTTTATGTGATTGGTTATGCTCTGGGTTTCATGATGCTGGGGTATAATATCCTTTTTTATTATATCGGGAGCCGGTATTTTCATGTTTGGTGGCCGATCGAGATCGCGTATTCCGATCCCATTAATACAAGTATGCCGTTTTTGTTCCCGTTAACGGTTGGGGCTGTGGCTGCGGTCACAGAAGAATTGTTTTTCCGGTTATACGCGATAAATTTCTTCAAAAAATATCTTAAGAAAACTTGGTTAGCGGTTTTGATCTCGTCGGTCTGCTGGGCCTTTTTGCATTCGAATTATCCGGTCTTTCCGAACTATTTCCGCGGCCTGGAGTTGACCCTGGTGGGGCTTGCTTTAAGCTGGGCTTATTTGCGTTATGGGATAGAGGCCAGTTTGATCGCCCATTTTGTATATAATGCCTTTTTAGCAGGAGAACCCTTGCTGCGGTCGGGTCATTTCCATTTGCGGGTCTCTGTGCTTTTGGTCCTGTTAGCGGTCTTTTGGCCTTTGGCGTTAATTGCCTGGAAAAAAGTATCTTACAGGTACCGGTAGATGTATTCCGGCAGATGGTATTCGATGTTGGTCAGCACATGGCCGATCACCTTGGTTTGGCATTGGTACAGGAGCTCTTCGGCCCTGTGGATGATACCGCGCTGCGTGCGGCCGGCCTGAATGACCATGATGACCCCGTCGGTCAAAGGCCCGATGATGCCGGCATCGGTCACTGATATGATCGGCGGTGTGTCAATGATCACAAAATCAAATTTTTCGCGCATTTTGGACAGGAACATCTTCATGTAGTCTCCGGCCAGGAGTTCGGCCGGGTTCTCCGGGACTTGTCCGGCGCTGAGGAAGGCCAGATTTTCCCAGTCGTCTAAATGAAAAAGCACATCTTCGGCGCGAGCGGTTTCCTGAAGGACCTCGGAAAGTCCTTGTTCAGCGGTAACACCCAGGTATTTGGCCATCTTACCTTTGCGCATGTCCGCGTCGATTAAAAGCACTTTAGGATTATTAACTGCCTGGGCCAAAGAGACGGCCAGGTTCAGTGAGGTCACGGTCTTGCCCTCGGAATAGATCGAGCTGGTGACAATGAAGGTCCGCGGCGGTTTGCCTTTGTTCATCGACAGGATATTGGTCCTGAGGGTTTTGTATTGTTCGCTGATCAGTGCCTTGGGGTCGAAATAGGTTACGATGTTGGGGTCAACTTTGGATTCCCCCATCATCTTGATGATAAGCTTGTCGCGTTCTTTGACGCGGTTCATCTTTTCGA
The DNA here is from genome assembly GCA_018399915.1 of Candidatus Omnitrophota bacterium. Lineage (GTDB taxonomy): Bacteria > Omnitrophota > Gorgyraeia > Zapsychrales > Zapsychraceae > M55B153. Next base: position 3,124 of record JAGYNW010000096.1, on the reverse strand, counting down.
CATGGCTCATGCGTTCTTCAGCCGCTTTTTTCAGAGCGTTGGTTATCTTGCCCATAAGTGGTGCCCTTTCTTTGGCGCGTGGGGTCTCTTGGGTCCGCGGTTGGGGACCGCAGAGAAAAACACGCGCATTATTCCCAGGATTTGACCTTGGCCTTCAGTTTGGAGGCCGCGATCATTTTTGTCGGTGATTCATTGATGACTTCGAGCATCAGCTCTTCGTCTATTTTTTCTTTATCGTAAACAAATCCGTTTAACAGCGCGCTGTCCGCTATCTGGTTGATAAGCCGCGGGATGCCGCGGGTATGCTTGTAAATGGCGAATAATGCCCCTTCGGTAAAATATTCCCGGTCTTGCCCGTTGTTGGCGACCTTAAGCCGGTGCTGGATGTATTCGCAGGTTTCCTGCCGTGTCAGCGCGGTTAAGTGGTAATACACCGCGATCCTTTGGCGGAGTTGTTCCAGTTTTTGTAAAGAGAGTTTGTCTTTCAGTTCGGGCTGGCCTAAAAAAATGATCTGGAGCAGTTTTTCATCCTCGGTCTCCAAATTCGACAGCATGCGTACTTCTTCGAGAACCGCGGGTTTCAGGTTTTGCGCCTCGTCAATGATCAGGACTACGTTATTGTCGTGCCGCAATTCTTCGATCAAATACGCGTTGAGCTGGGACAGGAGCCGCGATTTGGAACCCGGGGTGTAATCGACCTCCAGGTCTTCAAGGATGGTGCACAGCAGGTCTTTGGCGCCGATGTGGGTGTTGGTTACCAGCGCGGTCTTGGTGCGCGAGTCGAGCTCGTTTAAAAGGGAACGGCAGACCGTGGTCTTGCCTGATCCGATTTCACCGGTGATCACGATAAATCCCTTACGTTCCTGGATCGCATAGCGCAGTGAATTCAGGGCCTCTGTATGTTTGGCACTCTGAAAAAAATACCTTGAATTCGGCGTCATGTTGAATGGCGATTCGTTAAATCCGTAAAAATGATAATACATCGTATCCCTTTATCGTTTGTGTGTTTGGACTGTCTTGAAATCTTTTAGTTGTGGTTCCATGTTTCCGTCATCTATTCCTATCTTTTCATTTCTTTTCATTGTCTCTGTCTCTGTCTGTTTTGCTGTACCCGGCTGCCATACATTTGTATGGTGGCATTCGCATGGCTTAGAGATAGTTGGTCAAAGCCAGGCTCACGACAATACACAGCACTCCGCCGATGATGGTTAATCCGTACATCCAGGCCAGGCGTTGTTTTTCCTTGCGCAGTTGATCGGCGGTATTGATCTTGGATATGGCTCCCAGTAAGGGGATGCCTAAAAAGTGTTTGGCCTCTTCCACGTCAATAAATGAGCGGTCCAGGAAGGCCAGGGCGAAAACAATGCCGAATCCCGCGGCCATGCCTGCGATGAGTCCGGCCAGTGTGACCACGACCTTGTTGGGTTTGACCGGGCTTAAGGGGATCCGCGGCGGGTCCAGGACCGTGTAGCTTGTGCCTTCGCGGGAAGATTGAAGGTTTTGCGTGATCTTAGCGGTTTCCAGCCGTTCCAAAAGCATGTTGTAGATCTTTTGATTGACCGCGATGTCGCGGGCCAGCACATTGTCCAGGGTGTTGATCAGCATGACCTTGGTAAGGTCTTTATCCAGGGAGTCTTCTCCATCTTTGCGTTGGCCGCCGGAGGCGGTTTCTTTTTGAATATTGTCCAAGGCGGATTTGATCTCGTAGATGATGGGATTGTTCTTGACATCCGAGATGTCCACGTCTTCGGTGTATTGCAGATTTTCCCGCTTGAGTTCTTCCTGTCTTTGCGTGATGAGTTCTTTGAGCTGTTTGACGCGCGGGTGCTTTTCGGTGGAGTCCATCAACAGGGCATTGAGTTCATCCTGCATTTTGGCGATCTCCGCGGATTTGATCTTGCCTTTGTACAATTTGAGTTCGCCTTCGATAAAAGCGATGGCATCCGCGGTCTCTTCGTTCTGTTTCTGCACGTTGCGTTCGATAAAGATATCGGAAATGTTTTTGACGATCGCGTAGATCTTTTCCGGGTCCTCCCCTTCATAGGAAACCGAGATGATGTTGTTGCCGCGCAAGCCGATGCGCACTTTGTTGCGGATACCCAAAATCAGGTTCTCGAATTCCTGAGGCGAGGTGACATCCGCGTCCAGGTTGAGCCGTTTGACCAGTTTGACCATGCTGTACCAGCCGAGCATGGATTCCTTGATGCCGGTCAATCTTTGCTGGATGGTTGTCGACACCGCCAGTTTGTCGAACAGAGGATTATCGGTCTTTCCTTCTTCCACCAGGATGATGGTGGAGGTAACGTATTTTTTAGGAAGCAGGATGCAGGCGCAGATCCCGCCGACCAATCCGATGATGGCGCACATGATGATGATCTCTTTTCTCCTGAAAAAGATCTTCAGGTAGTTCATCGGCGAGATTTCTCTGCTGGCTATTTCATTCATAAGGTAATGTCCTTTGTTCTCTTGATTATTAAAATCCCATCATGACATTGCGTCCGACACCGGAAGCGGTCCCGATGGGTTCGGCCACGGGGTTCAGAACGCGCATGACCTTGGTCAATCCGGTCGGCGGAATGAACAGCGTGTCACCGGGTTTCATGACCAGGTTTTCCCTGAGGTCGCCTTCGTAAAGCAATTTGTCGATGTTGACGCGGGTCAGCTTGGGATTTCCGTCTGCCGAAGGCGTGATCAGTCTGCTTTTGCTACCTTTGGCGCTCAACAAGGGTAACGCCGCCTGGACCAGGGCCTCGCGGATGGTAATGGTGTCACCCTGCATGAAAATTTTGCCGGGACGGCCGACTTCACCGATGACATAAACGACTTTGCTGTTGTAGCCGATGATCTTCAAATTTACTTCCGGTGAGATGATGTACTCGCTGAGTTCCTCTTTAAGGACTGCGATGGCTTCGTCTTTGGTCAGTCCCGACAGGTTGATGTCGCCCACAAATTCGTACTGGATCTTGCCTTCATTGTTAAGGGAGTATTTGCCGCTCACCTCGGGATGGCGCAGTACTGTAATTTCGATAACATCTTTTTCCCCCAAGGTGTAATTGCTTTTGTCAGCCTCCGGATTGGGTTCAATGCCGTCTGTGGGGACCGGCGAAATGCCTTCTTCCTCTAA
>JAGYNW010000095.1 GCA_018399915.1 Candidatus Omnitrophota bacterium | reverse complement strand
AATTGATCAATCCCACAATCAAGGCCAGAATGCCCAAGCCGATGCGCAAAGGATTCACAAAATTGACATATTGAAAGACATTCAGCCACGCCGCCATAAACGTGAAATAAAACACATACACGGTTGTGATAAAACTGGCCGCGACAATAAAAACCCTTAAACGCGAACTGGACGTCGTGATCAATAAGGCCAAAAGGCAGGTCAAAACGAACATATTGCAGGGATTGAACCCGTCCACAAGGGCAATAAGAAATGTAAATATGGGGAGCGGCAGATCATAGCCGGACTGTTCCAGGGCTGTCGGCGAGACATTTTTTGCGATCGCAAAAAATACGATCAAGAAGACCATGGAAGCAACGGCAATAAGATAATCCGCGACCTTGCCTTTCCATTCCACTTTCATAGCCCCCTTGGAGGTCTTGTGAACACGGAAAAAAGACAGCGTACCGGCCAAAAAAATCAGGGTCAATAGTAACCAGAATAAAAGATTCTCTATGGAAGATTCAGATGTTTGAACTAGCTCAACCGGGTCCCCGTTCCATTGCAGCCGCCATTCATCAAGCATAATTGCATGCTGAAAATTTAATTCCGCGCCAGATAAAAGCACAGGAACCGGCTCAACCTCGGTAAAGGCCACATCGCGCAAGGCATCAGACAATTCCTCTTCGGTCAAAACCCGCTTTAAAATCTTATTGTTTCCCCTTGGCCCCTTGATCAAGACCCTGTTTTTGGTCCAGACATTAAAGTGTCCGGGCACTTTGGTAACATCAATATCCTCAAAACGCTTTGCGTTGGGAGCAGGTAAAGGGCAGGCGTTAGATGACAAAGCCTCAATAGCCCCGGGTCCCTTCAACACGTTCAAACGTCCCAAGTAATTTTGTTCATTATTAAATATTAAAAAAGGCACACCCGATCTTCGTCCGGGCAGATAGGTATCGAACAATTGTTCTTTAACATTCAAATTCGCCATCTTATGATGAAAGATCTCAAATTCAAAAAGGATCAAATCCGGATACTGCGCCGTGGATTCAATGAACATGACAGGATCGGTTACCGCGCAATTACTGCATCCGATCCCGGTAAGATAGGATACACACACATATTGGCTGTTTTCTTCCTGCGCCTGCGCAGGGGAAAACGCCAGGGTCAGGCCCAGGACCACTGTAAAGGTAAATAAAAAACTCAATAAAAGTACGTTAAAATGAGATTTTGACAAATTTGTACGCCTCATCAAACCGCTCCTTTAAATAATAATATTTTAAAATGAGTTCGAAAAATTACGGAGAGATCTTTCCACTTCCCAAACAATACCTGAGTATAGCGAATCTTTATGCTCATGGCAATAAAGAAATGAAATCTTCTTCGCTCTTTCAGGAAAAACCGTGAACTAATCAAGGCCCGCGCTTCGACCGGCCAAAAAACCCGTGGAAAAGGCTGCCTGCAAATTAAACCCGCCTGTATCCGCATGAAAATCTATGATCTCTCCGGCAAAATAAAGCCCCTGGATAAGCCGGGACGCCATGGTCCGCGGATTGATCTCTTTTGCCTTAACCCCTCCCTGCGTAACCATGGCATACCGCAAAGGCCGTGTCTGCGCAATATCAAGCCGAAAGGCCTTCATGGCCGCGCACATGGCCTTAAGCTCCGCAGGTAAAACCTGACTGACTTTTTTGTCCGGATCAATTTTCAACTGCTGAATAAAGACCCACCCGAACTTTGCCGGGAAAAACTTTTTCATAATATTTTTCAGCAGAATACGCGGATTGTCCCGGAACTCGCGTTCAAGCCTTGCGGTTAAAGTCGGCGCATCCAAACCCGGCTTCAGATCAATCTCAGCATAGACTTTCCCGCCTAAAAGCATATCGGCAACCTGGCCGCTCATAGACAAGACCAAAGGTCCGGAAATTCCGAAATCCGTAAAAAGCAATTCCCCGACATCAGAACTCAATTTCTTTTTTCCCCTAATAAATCGCAGGCGGATATTTTTCAAGGTTAATCCCATCAATGTTTTTACAAACGTTTGCCTTGTCTCTAACGGCACTAAAGCCGGCCTTGCCGGGATAAGGGTATGCCCCAATGTTTCTGCCATAGCTAAACCTTGACCGGTGGAACCTGTCAACGGATAAGAGCAACCCCCGGTAGCCAGAATGACTTTATCCGCTAAAATTTTCTGACCATTAGCCAATAGGATACCGGTAACCGAGCTATTAGCGATAAGGATCCGGGCTACAGCAACATTAAAAGTCATCTGGATCTTTTTTTGATACAGCTCATTTTTTAAGACATCCAAAACACTCTGGGCTTTGTCCGTAACAGGAAAGGCCCTTTTTTGGCGCTCCTCCTTAATTCCCAATCCCCGCTCTTCAAAAAAGGACGCCAAGTCATGATTAAAAAACACCTTGAAAGCATCTCGAAGAAAATTGCCGTTTCGGGGAAACCGGGTTAAGAATTCCTCTAATGAGGCCATATTCGTCACATTACAGCGACCTTTACCGGTTAACAGCAATTTCCGTCCCGGCTCCGCGTTTTTCTCAAAAAGCCGAACATGCGTCTGCGACCCCGCCGCGGCAATAGCTGCCATCATCCCGGCGGGACCACCTCCAATAACAAGAATTTTATTCATAAAAAAAAATCTCCGCATAGACAGACACACAGGACGGCCCAGAGGCATAACAAGCATGAACTCAAAAAAAAGATTATTTATTCACTGTGAAATAAAAAAGAAAGGACAGGAAATTAATCATAAAATCCGTCATGGCGCGCCTTGGTCCTTAGCGCATCCATTTTCTGATCGGTAAGGCGTTTATCTTGCTCCTGATACCTTCGTTGTCTGCGCCTTTCTTCCATCAATTCAGATCCCGCATTATCACTGCCTTGAATAACCTGAGATACATTACTTCCCGGGGCAGACAATTTTCCAGCAGCATCAGACCCGCCATCTTCATTCATTTTCTTTTTAAGGCTTTCATGCTTTCTGATCAGATTGTTCACAAACGCGCGATTACCTTTTCTACGATTTTTGGTAGAAAGGAACAGTTCCCTCTCATTGGCAATGAACTCCTGTATCAATGCCTCTCTCTGAGGCGCCAAACGGTCATACTTGTCAAGCACGCTTGAAAAATCGAATCGCGAATAGGCATTGAGACTTTCCAGGAGGGATTTGATGCGGGGCTGATTCATTTTCTGACTGCTGATGAATCGCCTGTGATTACTGGCTAAATTATTCAACAAGGCCTCTTGCTCTTTCTGAAAACTGGAATACAGCCTGAGAAAGGCGTGCAAGTCCTTATCCGAGATCTCAACCAGTTCCTGGACCAAATAACGCATCCCTTCCTCAACCTCTTCGGCTCCCTGGGCAATACGGTCTTCGGTTGCTTCAGAATTATTTTTCAACAACTGTATTTCATAATCCAATAAATCCGTCATTTCTTTGACTTTTAAAAAATCATCTTCCGGATTCTTGACGATCTTGCTGTAGGCCTTGATATCTTCCTGAAGGTCAACAACCCTTTTCTTGATACATCGAGCGACAAATTCATTCTCCGTCAAATCCGCACCCCGCACATCCGAACAATACCGGTTGATGGCATCCTGTTCCCTGGAGAGCAATTCTTCCATGCGTTTAAGTTTATTGACGATATAGGGAATATTTTCTTCGGGATCATCCGTCACATCCTCAAAAACCTTCATAATCGCGTCTTTGAATGCCGCATAATATTGATTCTGCGTGACTGTATCCCCTCGGTAATAGGCCTCAGCGACCTGTTTTCCGTATTGCTGCATTTTCGGCAAAGATTCAAGAATGCGCATCCTTTCTTTTTCCAAAAGACTGATATAAGCCTCTGTTTCCTTTTGCATGCCTCCGTTCAAGCCCTGCAATTTCTCAAGGATAGTCTTGCGCTTGGCAATGAGCGCATTCCTTTTTTCTTTTAGCTCATCCTGAAGCGCCAACAAATTTTTGATACTCTCCCTGGAATCAAAGTGAAAATATTCTATTTCTGTTTTTACGGTCTCCTTTTTCTCAAACATGTCAATGTACTTAGCTAAACCCGCGTAATCGATCATTTGCCCGATCGGACTCGGCTCTCCCTGCCCGATCTTATATTTATCGTATGTGTATAATCCGGATACGGCTAAAATAATCGCTAATAAAAAAATGAATTTATCGTTCATAAAAACTCCCTGTAACGTTATCTTGGGTTAACGCTTTGATCCTATTAATGTTATTTTCATTAACTCAAAATTGCTTTTGCGTTTCCTCTCCATAAGATAAACTATCCTCCCAAACAAAGAGGCTTTGCATCATATTCAAAGGAAACCGTTTTAATCCAGAATTACACTTTTGAACAAACTGCTCATAATTCCGCCTGGCTTCTATTATCCCTTTTTCTGACTCAGACAGCTGCTTCTGAATAATCAAATAACGTGCGTCAACCATAAGAAGGGGATATTCTTTTTTTAAGGCGTCGATCTTGTCAAAACCCACATTCAATATGCCTTCCGTTTTAAAGACCTCTTCAACTTTTTTTTCCGAAGAATATGGAGTTACCTCAATCTGCGCGACAAGTTCCTGGGCCTTTGTGCTGGCGCAAATAACACTTTCAAAGGTGTCTCTTTCATTGCGCGCGTATTTCTTTACCACATCCAGAAGAGATGGGATCAATTCTATTTTCTTTTGATACAACCAGCTTATCCGGGACCAAGTCTCATCTACCTTCTCCTCACGTTTCCTTAATATATTATAAAATAAAAGAAAAATCGAGCAAATTAACAAGACAATAAAAAACCCGGACATAACAATATAAAATTCTTCGTTCCCCCCCATTTTAAATCTCCTTTTTTGATCAATAAATAATAGACACTTATTCTGCCTTCCCGTGATTATGACTTTCTTTTTGTATTTCTGTGGTTAACTTGTCTATGATATGATTCAATTTAGAACGGACGGTCGGATATGTGACCTCTAAGATCCGGGCCATCGCCTTTAAGCTGCCGCTGTTAAGAATGAATAATTCAATAAATTTCTGCTGGTCTTCAGAAAGGCCGGTAAGCGGGGATGTATAGAGATCACCTTCAAAACTGACGCCACATTGTTGGCATTCAACCTTTTTAAACTGGACTTTTCCTTTACAAAAAGGGCATTCATGGATTCGCATCGCTATACCTCATTAATATTGAGAATATCATAATGTTAAAACATGTCAACCGATTACTTTACTTTTATTAAAACAAATTGGAATAATTTTTTAATTTTATTTAAATGCCCCCATTAAAAAAGGCCCTGAATCTGTGTTGTCACAGTTCAGGGCCTTGTGCTCCAAGAATTATTATTAAATAATCCTAACGGGCTTTAAGATTATTTACTTTCTCTACCCATTTATGCGGATTAGCAACAAGCCATGCCGCAGAATCTTTCTCCCCCTTCTGATTAGTGAAAACAACCTTAAAAAGCGACTGAAGTTTTGTTTTACCCAAATGCGAACTGACGATTTCAGTGGTTACCATCGCCTTAACAGGAATAGAAAAGTCCCTTTCCGGCACCCACATCTTAAAATACAAAGAATCTTCCATAAGGACTAAAGCCCCATTGCCCCGCACCTGAACCATGCCTGAGGATTCCTGCCCAAAAAAATTGGCCCCGGCTGACATCTCGAGTATTTTTTTATCTTTAAATTTTTCAAGGATTTTCTTTTGCTGTCTGAGGGCAATGGTCTTGATCGAAACCAAAACAAGGACCAAAAAAATACCTGTACCTAATACCCAAAAAAGCACGTTCATCAGCACCTCCTTTTAAAAATTAAAAAATCTAACTTGAGGGGACTTAATAACACCCTCTTAGATATAAGCCTGAAACAAAGCCGTATCAGTCATGTTTTTTCTCTGCGGGCTTCAAAAAAAACACACAGTCGATATCTTCTTGCGCGGGTTGCGCATCTGCTTCAACCACAACCGGCTCCACTGTCATTCCCGTGTAATCGCCGGGATAAGCCGGATAATTGCCGTTCCCCCAGCTCTTTTTCCATTTCGGCTCCCCGGTATCCCAAGTCACATAGCCTTGATATTCGCCCGGCGGAATATTATCGATCACATACGCGACTGCGGTGCCTTTAATATCCTCAGCAGCAATCGCCTGATAATATTTGCGGGCCGGTGCTGGCCCGGCTTCATCCATTACAGGCGAAAACCACACATACAAATGCCCTTGGGCTTCGGCGGGAACAAGATGGATTGTTCCGCAGATACGCCCGGCAGAGGCTGCCTCCTGCGCGCGAGTATCCTCGGGTTTTCTTTCTTCTGAAACTGATGCCTCTTCTTTGGAAGAAACTGACTTGATAAGAAATTTTTGCATCGGGACCTCAACCCCCTTTACCTCAAAGATATACTGTTTCTCGGTTTCCTCGATAATCACAGCCTCAAAGACCCTGCCTGATTCAAGCTCAACCATGACCTGTCCGCCAAAGGCCATCGCCGGAATAAAAAATAAAAATAAAAACACCATTGCCTGTCTCATATCAAGACTTCTCCTTAATCTTTTGGAAGATTTCCTGGACCGCTTTTAAGGCCTCTGATTTTGTCCGGACCTTTCCCAACGTTTGACGTTCCTCCACTTCCGCCAATATTTGCCCCACCGTCGCACAAGCACCTATCTTCAATTTCTTCATGACATCATGCCCGGTTATGAGACGGATGAACGGTTCTTCCTTTTGCTTGACAAAAAACCGCTCGATCAGGGACCGGCAAATGTTCTCATGATGGGCCTGATCCTTTTCTGTGGTTAACGGGCCCCGGGTCGATCTTTGATCAGCTAAAGATAAAAGCAGAATACTTACTGCTTCCTCCCCGGCATCCCGGAAGAAGCGGTAAATGGCACGCTCGGTAGGACGTTTATAATTGGACAAATAACCTGGCCGCAAATGCATTTGCACCATATCCTCCAAGGCGTGCCTTTCCCTGGTTGATAACTTTAATGTTCGGGCAATGGATTTAACGATCCTTTGACCCACATGTTCATGGGCATGGAAAGAATATTTCCCTTTTTCAATCTTGCGTGTATCCGGCTTACCCACATCATGCAACAAGGCGCCCAATTTGATCAGGGCTTTCCGGCTTCGGTTGCCCCCCAAAGATTGTTGCAGATAGGCGCGGATATCGGCATTCGAAGAAAAATCTTTAAAAATCTTTTCCTGCTGCCTCACGGTTTCCAGCGAATGTTTCCACACATCAAGGTGATGATAGAGACCCTGCTTGCATTGAAACATACCGGCAACCTGCGGAAGGATCCGGTCGATCAATTTTACCTGGTCCATCTGACGGATAACAACAGAGGCGTTATCCGTCTCCAATATCTTAAATAGCTCAACCGATATCCGCTCAAAAGACCGACCTTAAAAGGAT
>JAGYNW010000094.1 GCA_018399915.1 Candidatus Omnitrophota bacterium | reverse complement strand
AATGTATAAAATAAATATTTTAAAATAAATTTTTTTGGTGCTTAGCCTAAACCAAAAAATCTTGACTATCAAAAGGCGTATGTTATAATTGACAAATTATGAAAAAGAATTTAAAAACACCAACAAATCTAAAAGGTAAAAGAACCCACGGTTTTCGTAAGCGTTCTGAAACTTCTGACGGGAAAGATGTATTGTCCAGACGAAGAGCTAAAGGACGAAAGCGACTAAGCAAGTAGTTTTTGTAGCTATCTTTTTTAAGATAAAATCTGATTACATTATCATCAATCAGAAATACAAGAACTAAAGATGTCCTCTTCTATTTAAAAAACCCCTTTCTTCTAATATTCAGAAAGAGAAATTTTAATAAAGCGGAAATCATTTTATTATGGGTAAATTTATTCAATTGTTAATCAGGGCTTATCAGAAAATACGCCACCGATTCTTTCCACCAACATGTCGATTCTTCCCTTCCTGCTCGCAATATGCTTATGAGGCTATTGAAAAGCATGGTATTTGTCGAGGAGGAATAATGTCATTAAAAAGAATTTTAAGGTGTTCTCCGTTTTCCTCTGGTGGCCATGATCCTGTTTAAGAAAGAAATTTATGGAAAAAAGATTATTATTAGCAGCTTTTTTGTCGTTTGTGATTGTTTATTTGTGGTCTGGCGCTTTTCAGCCAGGCCAAAGAACCGATATGTTTGGTGACCAAGCCAACCAATCACAACAGCCCTTGATTCAGGGGGAAAAAGGTTCAAGCCTGTCAGAGAACCAGTCTGAATCAATCCCTCCTCCCTCAGAAAAAAAGCAAAAAATGGAATCATCTCAAGAAGAAAAAATTACTATCCTTGAGAATGAAAAATTATCAGTAAAGCTCTCTGACCGAGGGGGCGTAGTCCGGCAGGTATATCTTAAGGAATATCAGTCAACTATTCCGATAAAAAATTTGTTGTCGATTAATGCCTATGAAAAAGATGTTTTCCAAGTTGAATCCATTTCTGATGATCAAATAACCTATGTTCTTCGTGCCGGAGATATAACTATATACAGGCAATATTTTCTCTCTCCGGGAGAATATATTGTAAAAGCTAATACAAGAATAGAAAATAATGGAAAAATGTCCAAACAGCAAAAAATGGACATTAACGCTTACACAATAGATATGTCCAGTTTGGACATTGAAGGCGCAAAAAAAGACAATGATGCTATTCGAAGCAGATCTCTCCTGGAGTACGTTGTTTTTGCAGATCGAAAAATGCATCGTAAGAACAATGCTTTCAAATTTAAAGACAAGGAATTAAAACAAGAATCTGCAATAGTTGATTGGGTGGGTTTTAGGACGCGCTATTATTGTTCTATCATAAAACCGGAATATGCGACAATAGGGTATAAAATCAATCCAGTTAATGAAAAAGTCCTTGAAATATCTATGAAATCCTCTGAGACGGATATCCCCGCGGGTGGATATGTGGATTTTTCTCATACCATTTTTTCCGGGCCAGAGAAAAAAACATTGTTAAAGACCTACGATTCAGATTTTGAGCAAATTAAGCGTTATTATCGGAATGGACTATTAGATGGCATGGCCAAATTAATGAATGCGGTCCTTCATCTTTTACATAAGGTAGTGCCTATCTGGGGCATTTGTATTTTGTTGATGTCTGTTATCGTCTATTTTTCTATGTATCCGTTGACCATGCGGGGAATGCTTTCTATGAAAAAAATGCAATCCTTGCAGCCAGAGATACTGAAAATAAAAGATAAATATAAAAATGATCAACAAAAAGCCAACATGGAGGTCATGGAATTATATAAGAAGCATAAAATTAATCCCCTGGGGGGATGTTTACCGATGCTTCTTCAGATGCCGGTCTTCATTGGGCTATACCAGGTCTTATGGCGCTCTGTTTATTTTAATGGGACCTCTTTTTTGTGGATTAAAGATTTATCTCAGCCAGACCATTTATTCAAATTACCGTTTACCATACCATTAGTTAATAGTGAGTATTTTAATATCCTGCCAGTTTTGATGATGATTATTATGTTTTTCCAGCAAAAAATGTCAGCAAAAAACATGGTAATGACCGATCCTGCCCAAAAGTCACAACAAAAAATGATGAGCACGATTATGCCGTTGTTTTTAGGTTTTATTTTTTACACTTTCGCGAGCGGACTGACTCTTTACTTTACGATGTTTTATTTGTTTTCATCCTTTACGCAATGGAAGATGTCCAAGCAAGGAAAGGGAAGATAAATGGAAAACAATATCCCGCATAAGATTGAAGTTGAAGGAAACACGGTCGAAGATGCGATTGAAAAATCTTTGAAAATATTAAAGGTTTCAAGAGAAAAAGTTGTTGTTAAGGTTGTGTCAGAAGAACAAAAAGGTCTTTTTGGCATGGAAGGTGCTAAGCCTGCAAAAATAAAGGTTTCCCTTAAAGCAGATATTGATATATAATATAAAAGATTTTGCATGCAAGCAAATGTTTCACGTGAAACATAGATGTCTGTTTAGCGGGTTTAATGCGATTCATAGGTCTAATCTTGTAAAAAATTTAAACACTTATTTTTTATCTCTATGGGAAAAATTATTTCTATCGGCAATCAAAAGGGAGGCACAGGAAAAACCACAACAACGGTTAATTTATCCGCCGCATTGGTTGAATATGGGCAAAAAGTTCTTTTGATTGATTCTGACCCGCAGGGCAATGCGACAAGTGGAGTGGGCATAAATAAGAACGAACTGGAAAAATCCATTTATGAGCTTTTGTTAAATAAAGCTAGCCCTGAGGAAGTTATCCTGAAAAATGTTTGCCCTGGTATGGACTTGGTCCCTTGCAATATTAATCTTACCGGAATTGAAATAGAGCTTGTCGGTGCCTTATCCCGCGAAACCCGCCTCAGAACATCTTTGAAGCAGATAAAAGAAGAATATGATTTTATTTTTATTGATCTTCCGCCATCACTGGGATTGTTGACCCTTAATGCCTTAGTTGCTTCTGATTCAATAATTGTTCCGATTCAATGTGAATTTTATGCGCTTGAGGGGGTATCTCAATTACTTAATACATTTAATCTGATTAAGGAGAATTTAAATCCCCATTTGACGATAGAAGGGATATTAATGACAATGGCTGATTTTCGCACAAATTTGACCGCAGAAGTCATTAATGAAATAAAAAGATATTTTAATAATAAGGTCTATGCCTCAATCATTCCTCGCAATATCCGATTAAGTGAGGCCCCTAGTTATGGAAAGCCGATTAGTTTATATGATACGAATTCAATAGGTGCAAAAAAATATCGAGAAATGGCAGAGGAGGTTTTAGCGGCTAATGAAATTATTTATAAGCCATTTAATTGCAAAGATATAGATAAAATGGACATTAATAATTCAGAAGAAAGCAAAAAAAGCATATGATATTAAATAAATGTTCAATAAATGAACAATATTGGAGGCAAACATGAAAGGCAGAGCACTCGGAAAAGGATTGTCTGCGCTTATTCCTGAAAAAACAGATTCAGGGCCAGGGGACGTTAGCTATGTAAAAACAGATATGATAAAAAATAATACGTATCAGCCGCGCACCCATTATGATGAAAAAAAACTTCAAGAACTAAAGGATTCTATAGAAGAAAAAGGTGTTTTGCAGCCGATATTGGTCAGGACTAAGGGTGATAGCTATGAAGTTATTGCAGGGGAACGGCGTCTTAAGGCGGCAAACCTGTCTAAGATGGAAAAAGTTCCCGTCATTATTAAAGATGTCTCTGATAAAGAGGCCCTGGTTCTTGCCTTAATTGAAAATATTCAAAGAGAAGAGCTTAATCCCATGGAAGAAGCCCAGGGGTATCGAAGACTTATTGATGAATTTCAATATACGCAGGAAACCATTGCAGCCTCCGTCGGCAAAGACAGATCAACGGTCAGCAATCTATTACGATTATTAAGATTACCAACATCTTTACAGGAAGCAGTCTATCGTGGGGACATTTCTGTCGGCCATGCCCGGGCTTTATTGGGATTAGATTCTTTAGATGACCAGGAAGAGCTTTTATTAAAGATAATTCAAAAAGGCCTTTCTGTGCGGGAGGTTGAACGGCAAGTGCAGGCTTCTTTGCGCGGCAACCCGGCTGCGAAGAAAAAGAAAAAACAGGTTAGGATTGAGGAATTGATCCCGTTGGAAGAGGCTTTGCAGCGGCGATTAGGCACTAAAGTGAAGATCGTTCCCCAAAAAAATAAAAAGGGAAAGATCGTGGTCGAGTATTATTCCTTGGATGATTTAAAAAGGATAGTCCTTTCCTTGAACGAATAAAAACATTTTTAAAATGCGATAAAAAGGATTTGAAATGATCAAAGGCATGACAGGGTTTGGGACAACACAATTGACCAAAGGAAAGATCAAGGTTTTGGTTGAGATAAAGACCTTGAACCACAGGTATTTCGACGTAAATTATTATTTGCCGTCGGGATTTGGTTCGCTGGAAAACAAGATCAGGCAAATTTTGCAAAAAAAGATAGAGCGCGGACGCATCACGGTTATTGTTAAAATCATTCAAAAGGAAAATCAGGATATTGTCTTGAATCAGCAGGTGGTGCATAAATATTTAAAACAAGCCAACTTGTTGAAACAAAAATTTCATTTAAAAAATGATCTCACCATGTCGGATCTGATTAATCTGCCGGGCGTCATCGAGGTAAAAAATGATTTTATCGGCGGAGAATCCTTATGGCCGCTGTTGGCCAAAAGCATTGATAAAGCCTTATTGGGTGTCTTGCGCATGCGCCGCAGCGAAGGCAAAAGCATTTCTAAAGATATTGCCGACAAACTCAAACGTATGCAGACACACGTTAAAAAGATTCAAACCCGGGCAAAGACGGTTTTAGCGGCAAAGAGAAAACAGTTAATGCCGGAGGAGTTCAAATCATACCAAAAAAGCGTCGATGTCAACGAGGAGATATCCCGCTTGTCCCATTATCTTTCCGAAGTCAAGCTATTGTTGAAGGCGCAGGTTGCGGCAGGAAAGAAGATCGACTTTATCGCTCAAGAGATGCAAAGGGAAACCAATACGATCGGGTCGAAACTTCAAGATAAAACAGTATCCAGTTCGGTCATGGCACTCAAGAGCAAGGTTGAAAAGATCCGGGAACAGGCCGCTAACATAGAGTAGAGAGACCCGCCGGGGCAAATAAAGAAAGATTCTTTAACTATGAGTAAAGGGAAAATCATTATCCTTTCAGGGCCGTCAGGCTCGGGGAAAACAACGATCTACAAGCAATTATTGAAAGACAAGCGGCTCAAGGATAAGTTGGCAAAGACGGTTTCCATTACCACGCGGCCTAAACGTTCCGGAGAAAAAGAAGGCGTGGATTATTATTTTGTAACACCGAAAATGTTTCGTTATAAGATTCGGGCAGGCCATTTATTTGAATATCAAAAGGTGTTTAATCATTATTATGGGACGCCAAAAAAAGATGTCAGATCCATTTTGCGTTCCGGAAAGAACATTTTATTGTGTATCGATGTCAAAGGCGCAGCGGTCGTTGGTAAAAAATACCGTGACGTGGTCACCCTTTTCATTAAAACCGCCACCTTAGAGGAACTGAGAAGGCGGCTCAAGAACAGGAAAACCGAGTCGGAGGAGATTATCCGGTTGCGGATGGAGACAGCCCGACAAGAACTGCAGAGAGCGAAAGACTACGATTATGTCATTATCAATGATGAGCTCAAGACCGCGGTCAAAAAAGTCGCAGACATTATTTTATCCGAGATAGAGGGCGCCTAGCTTGGGGGGGGTATGGATTTGCGTAATCGGAAGGGGGCTTCTTGGCGAGAAAAATTTTGACAGAAGCCCTATGATATGTTATATATATCGCTATTGTATTTTCATATAATAGCTTTTTTTGTTGATAAAATTTAATAGAATTCTTAGGCAAAGATATATTATTAAACAGAGTTCCAAATGAGGAGTTAAAAATCCATGGAATATCAAACCATCGAAGATATGTTGGACAGGGCTAATGGGAGCGTGTACAGTCTGGTCAGAATGGCCGCCTTAAGAGCGTTGGAGTTAGCTGACGGAAAACCGCCTCTTATTGAAAACCCCGGGACCGATAAAGTCACATCGATTTCGTTTAAAGAGATTATTGCCGGAAAAGTTGAAATGAAAGTAGTGGCCGAAAGGCGGGCCAAAGAAGCAAAAGAAAAAGCGAAAAAAGACAAAAAAGCCTAACGGATATCTATGGAAAAAAAACGTGTGGTTCTAGGCGTGACAGGAAGCATAGCGGCTTACAAGTCCGCGGATATTATTCGTCAATTACAAGAACAGCAATTGGAAGTTTCTGTGGTCATGACGGAAGAAGCCAGGCATTTTATAACGCCGCTGACGCTCGCAACATTGTCAAAGGATCGGGTTTATTTGGACATGTTCGATGAAAAAAGAAGTTTTTTGAAAATTCCGCATATCGATCTGGCCAAACAGGCGGATGTTCTTTTGATCGCTCCGGCTACGGCCAATATGATTGCCAAGATCGCCTGTGGGCTTGCGGATGATTTGTTAAGTTGTTTAGCCTTGACCACAAAGGCCCCGATTTTGATCGCCCCGGCCATGAATGAGGTGATGTACGAAAACGGGGTTGTTCAGGAAAATTGTCGTAAATTGAAAGACAGAGGCCATCACTTTATTGAGCCGGAAGCCGGCGCATTGGCCTGCGGCACTGTCGGGAAGGGACGCTTGGCGAAGGTAAGTGACATTGTTGTAAAAGTGGTGGAAGTGTTAAAGTGAGATTTTTGGCGACGTAGCCAAGTGGTAAGGCAGAGGTCTGCAAAACCTTTATTCATCGGTTCGATTCCGATCGTCGCCTTTTAATTTGTTGTGTTTGTGTAGGGCAAGTGGTGGAATGGCATACACGAAGGACTTAAAATCCTTTGGCCGAAAGGCTATGTGGGTTCGACTCCCACCTTGCCCATAAAACTATCAGGGCGGTTAGCTCAGCTGGTTAGAGCGCTACGTTGACATCGTAGAGGTCACAAGTTCGAGTCTTGTATCGCCCACCATATTTCAGAGAGGTTCTTCAGGAAGGCTTTGTTGGTTATGGCGCAAGAAGAATATTTAGACAGGTTAAGACATAGTTGTGCGCATGTTATGGCGCAAGCCGTGAAAAAGATTTGGCCAGAGGTTAAGGTTGCCATAGGACCTTCCATTGAGGACGGCTTTTATTATGATTTTGATAAAGCAGAACCGTTTACGGATAAGGATTTGAAGGTTATCCAAAAGGAAATGCGTAAAATTATAAGTAAAAAGCCTGCCTTTGTGCAAACCAAGATGTCGCGCACAGAGGCGTTAACGTTCTTTAAAAATCGAGGCGAAGATTATAAGGTCGAATTGATCCAGGACCTTCCGGATGAAGAGGTTTCGATATATAGTACGGGGGAAAGGGGTTTTGTTGATTTGTGCAAAGGCCCGCATATCGATAATGCCGGAGAGATCGGA
>JAGYNW010000093.1 GCA_018399915.1 Candidatus Omnitrophota bacterium | reverse complement strand
AACTTTTGTCGGACAACTATTATTGAATTTACTTCCTATCCTGATCTTTATCTTTTTTATCTGGTTTATTTCCCACAGAGGTTCGCAGATGGGTAATAAAATCTGGTCATTTGGAAAGTCTAAAGCAAAGATCAGTGAAAAAAACGTCGGAAAAATAACTTTTAAAGATGTGGCCGGGGTGGATGAGGCGAAGGAAGAACTTCAAGAAGTCATTGAATTCTTGAAAGACCCTAAAAAATTTGAACGCTTGGGAGGGAAGATCCCTAAAGGGGTTTTATTGATCGGACATCCAGGGACAGGCAAGACTCTGCTGGCCAAGGCTGTTGCCGGAGAAGCCCAGGTACCATTTTTTTCTTTAAGTGGCTCAGATTTTGTCGAGATGTTCGTCGGGGTAGGCGCTTCGCGGGTCCGGGACCTTTTTGAACAAGGACGAAAAGCCTCAAAAACCTCAGGAAAAGGCGCCATCATCTTTATCGATGAGATTGACGCGGTCGGACGTCTGCGTTTCGCCGGAATCGGAGGCGGAAATGACGAAAGAGAACAAACCCTCAATGCGCTTTTAGTTGAAATGGACGGTTTCAATACCCAGGGAGGATTGATCCTCATTGCCGCGACCAACCGGCCGGACACATTGGACCCTGCCCTTTTAAGGCCCGGCCGTTTTGACCGGCAAATCGTTGTGGCCCTTCCGGATATTAATGGCAGAGAAGGCATTTTAAAAGTGCATACCAAAAATATCAAATTGGGCAAAGATGTAGATTTGAAAAAGATTGCCCAACAGACCGTTTATTTTTCCGGGGCCGACCTGGCTAATGTCTGCAATGAAGCCGCCCTTTTAGCCGCGCGAAAAGATAAGGAAGCCGTTGGCATAGCAGAACTTTCCGCGGCTGTCGAAAGGGTAACCATGGGACCGGAAAAGAAAAGCCATACGGTGTCCAAAAAAGAAAAAGAAATGACAGCTTATCACGAGAGTGGTCATGCCATGCTTTCCTTGTTCATTGATGAAGTGGACACGTTTTCTAAAGTTTCTATAATCCCTCGAGGGATGGCCGGTGGATATACGCTGACTCCCCCAACCGAAGACAAACATTATCATAATCGCAAAGAACTCATGGGTATGATGACCGTGCTGCTCGGCGGTCTTGTCGGTGAAGAGGTTCATATCGGAGAAACCTCCACCGGCGTATCCAATGACCTGGAGAAAGTCACCAAGATCGCCAGAAATATGGTATGCGTCTTTGGAATGAGCCCCAAACTGGGCACACTCTCTTTCGGACAGCAAAGTAATCAACGGTTCCTGGGAAGGGACATGATGGAACATCAAGATTACAGCGACGAGACAGCCCGGCAGATTGATATTGAAGTCGCCAAGATCGTTAAAGAATCTTATACCAAAGCGAAAAAATTATTAACGGAAAACAAAGACAAGCTCGATCTTTTAGCCACCCGCCTTATCGAAAAAGAAGTTTTGGATATTGATGAGGTCAAAAAAATGTTCGGGATGAAGAAGGAGAGTCCGGCAGAACCGGAAAATACTGAAAAGCCGTCCGGCGACCCAAAGGCGCCGGCACCAGAAGAAGACCGCCCGCATGACGACGCGTAAACAACACATTATCAAGACCAAATACCACACATTTGAGCTTGGGCAACGCACCCAAATAATGGGCATTATCAATGTTACCCCGGATTCTTTTAGTTCCGATGGCTGTTTAGTCAACCGTGATATGTCCCGGACAAAAACCAAAGCCTTACGCTTGGCCCGGAAATTGGTCAAAGATGGCGCGGACATTTTAGACGTAGGCGGGGAATCTTCAAGGCCGGGAGCTCCTGCCGTTTGTGCCAAAGAAGAAGCTGAACGTATCATTCCCGTCATTCGCTCCCTAAAAAAAAATCTTGCTGTTTCCATTTCTATAGACACCTATAAAACATCTGTGGCCCAACAAGCCCTTGATGAAGGCGCGACCATCGTAAACTATATCAAAGGTTGCCAAAAAGATAAGAGCTTCCTGAAAATGGTCCGTGATTATGATGCCGCGATCGTTTTAATGCATATGCGGGGAACTCCCCGGTCTATGCAAAAAAAGATCCGTTACGACAATGTTGTTGAAGACATAAAAAAAAGATTAAAAAATTCGATAGAAAACTGCTTGGAAATCGGCATAAAATCCCATAGAATTATAATAGATCCCGGCATCGGTTTCGGTAAGACCGTGGAACATAATTTGCAGATCATTAACCGGTTAAATAATTTTTCATCTTTAAACCAACCCCTTTTAATCGGCACATCGCGCAAATCATTTATTGGAAAGATCCTGGATAAACCGGTTGACAAACGCCTAATGGGAACGGCGGCATCCGTGGCCTGCAGTATTCTTCGCGGCGCACATATAATCAGGGTGCACGATGTCAAACACATGAAAGAAGTTTCACAAATAACAGATTCTATTATCAACGAAAAAATAATGAATTGATTTTAAACTATGCACTATTTCCATATATGGCGTTATATTAATCCCACGATAGAAATTATTATTCTTTGGATAGTATATTACAGGATCTTGATCTTCTTCGAAGGGACCCGTGCTTTTCAGGTACTCAAAGGCATCATCTACCTTCTGGCTGTTTTTTTTATTTCGCAACTTTTAGGATTGGACATCCTCAACTGGCTTTTGACAAAAATCTTCGCACTCTCTGTCATAGCGTTTTTGATCCTTTTCCAGCAGGAATTACGTCAGGGATTGGCAAGGATCGGACAGCATCATATTTTCAATATCGGTCTGGAAGAATCCGCCATTGTTGAAATCATAGAAGAACTGGCTTCGGCTGTCTTTAAAATGGCACGCCAAAAGATCGGATGCCTGATAGCCATTGAAAGGGACACAAAGCTAAAAACGTATATCGAAAGTGGTGTGCAACTGGACGCTAAGATTAGCTCAGAACTTATCCAAACCATTTTTTTTCATAATTCACCGTTACATGATGGCGGGGTGATTACTCGCGGAGACCGGATTATTGCGGCCTCATGCCTTTTTCCGCTTTCGGACAATCCGAATTTCAGTAAGATCATAGGGACCCGTCACCGGGCGGCATTTGGCATTACTGAGCAGACTGATGCCGTGGTACTTATGGTTTCCGAGGAAACCGGAGAGATCTCAGTCGCCATTGATGGACGGTTTATCCCGATTGTCACGAAAGACCGGCTGGAAAACATTTTAAAAAATATCTTAGGCATCGAGACTCAAAAAAAGAAAACGAACAAATCCCTGAAATCCTTTTTTCAAAAATGACCCCTCTGATGAGGGCAACCTGATAAGAACCTTATGACAAAACAACCTTTTTACGCTAAAATGCGAAACTATAAAAATCTGTCCAAATTATTAAATCAAAAATTTATCCTCAAATTAATTGCCTTAATGCTGGCCATCATTACCTGGCTTTATGTCCATGAAGAGATACGTAAAAGGCCATCCGTGATGACGATCGACCGCAGCCAGAATAATAATTTCTAGGAGACCTGAACCATGCCAAAATTAGGAGTTAACATTGATCACGTTGCGACACTGAGACAAGCGCGCGGCGAAAAAGATCCTTGCCCTGTTGAAGCCGCCAAGATATGCCTCAAGGCCGGAGCCGATAGTATCGTTGCGCATCTCAGAGAAGACCGCAGACATATAAATGATACGGACGTTAAAAATTTACGTAAAACCGTTACAAAACGGTTCAACCTTGAGATGTCTTTAAATAAAGATATCCTCGCTGTCGCTCTGAAGATCAAACCGGATGAAGCAACCCTCGTACCTGAAAAAAGGCAGGAATTGACCACAGAAGGCGGTCTTGATGTTATCAAGCATTTTTCCCGTATCACGCGGGCTACCCGGATGCTGCAAGACCAAGGCATTGCCGTCAGCCTTTTTATCGATCCGGTAAAAAAACAAATTCAAAAAGCGTACGCGACCGGCGCGCGTGTAATCGAGTTGCATACCGGAAATTATGATCTGGCTCCAACACCCAAACGCTGCGCCATGCAACTTGCAAAGATCGAAAAAATGACACATTACGCTCAAAGTTTAGGTCTCATTGTTAATGCCGGGCATGGGCTGAAATATCACAATACACGCGCAATAGCTAAGATCCCGGGAATTGAAGAATTGAACATCGGGCATTCGATTATTTGCCGGGCAATTTTCGTTGGATTAAAACAGGCGGTTAGTGAAATGAAAAACTTAATCAGAGGTTAACCTGGCATAAAATGATACTCGGCACAGGAATAGACATCATTGAAATAGACAGGATTCGGAAATCCATCGACAAATGGGGTGACAACTTTCTGAATCACGTGTTCCTGCAAGAAGAAATCGCATACGCGCGCAAACATAAAAACGCTGCTCAGCATTTTGCCGCACGTTTCGCAGCCAAGGAAGCCGTATATAAAGCGCTCAATGATAAGAGTATCAGTTGGAAAGATATTAAAATAATAAACGATGCAGATGGTAAACCTCATTGTATAATAATGAAAGAAAACCATGACCATCATAAAATATTAATCTCGTTATCTCACTCAGAAAATTATGCGATTGCCAACGCAATTATCTCGAACTAAAAACAAAGTTCACAAAAACTCCTTTGGACATGTCCTTGTCCTGGCCGGATCTCCCCGCATGCTGGGGGCGGCAGCCTTAACAGGAGGGGCTGCTTTGCGCAGCGGATGTGGCATGGCCACGATCGGCATCCCGCGCGAATTAAATTCCGTGATCCAAAAAAAGATCCCGAATGAAATAATGACTCTGCCATTACCGCAGACCAAAGAGGGAACCATCGCCTTAAGCGCCTTCAGGCAAATTCAAAACTCCATTGATAAGTATACAGTCATCGCCATTGGTCCCGGGCTTTCCCTCAATACTCAGACCCAAAAATTCATCTGTAAGATTATTGAAAAATCTCCTATACCTATAATAATTGATGCCGATGCCCTAAACGCATTATCCCAAAAACCTGACAAACTTTTACAGTCTAAGACTTCAAAAGTTTTGACGCCTCATCCGGGAGAAATGAGCCGGTTAACCAAGCTTTCCAAAAAATATATTGAAGAGAACAGAAAAAAAGTAGCCATGGACTTTGCGAAAAAATATCATTGCGCCTTACTTCTTAAGGGGCATCATACGTTTGTTGCCGACCATCGTGGCAACACCTATCTAAATAAAACAGGCAACAACGGCATGGCTACCGCTGGCAGCGGAGATGTTTTGACCGGGATCATTGCCGCCTTGCTGGCCCAAAATCTAACAGCCTTTGAAGCCGCCAAGTATGGAGCCTACCTACATGGGACCGCCGGAGACATTGCCGCCAAGAAAAAAGGCAAATTATCTTTGATCGCATCCGATATAACCGATCATATTTCTGACGTGTTTAAAACCCTCCCATCATAATGTTTCTCCCAACATATTAAAGGCACATCAAATTTATTGAATTTTTTATGGAAATAAAAAGTCATTGATGTAAAATTTTTAGATAATTTATAAATTTTGTTCACTTTTTACACAAAAAATCTCGGTTTGTGTCCTAGTTTGACCGGGTTTGTCTTATTGATTTTTATCTCATATATGTTATTTTTATTCTAATTCCCTAGAAAAGAAAACGCTTTCTTTTCCTCGAATGCAATTTATGTTCTTTATTATTTGCCTACCTCACACTTAAATTCAGATTTCACTTTCTGATTTATAGGATATACATATCATTACATTAATAGACTCTTCCAGCAAAGGAGAAAAGGTAAAATGTTCACAGTCATCGAGAAAAAAAACAACCAATGGTTTAAACGTTGCATCTGTTCATTCATTTCAGTCACATTCATTTTCAGCCTTATCGTACCCCCACAAGCATCAGCACAAATCATTCCTCAAACAATTTTAAATTTACCCGTAGCCGGAACCATGGTATCCCCAACGCCTGGATTTTCTCCAGCCCTTATTAACGGGATAAAAGTGCATACCGACAACCCCCTTAAATTCAATTTTTTTGTAAATACCGGAGATACTGGGCTTGCTGGTAAAGCCCTGGAAGAAGAATCCACCAAACTTATCAAGTATTTCTTAGCCGGGTTGACTGTGCCTGAAAAAGAAATGTGGGTTAACCTTTCTCCTTATGAAAAAGACAAGCTTGTGCCTAAACATTTTGGCGATACTGAAATGGGACGTGATCTGCTGGCGCAGGATTACATGCTCAAACAGCTTACCGCATCAATGATCTATCCTGAAGATGAGTTAGGTAAAAAGTTCTGGGAAAGAGTTTATTCGCGCGCCTTTGAAAAATTTGGAACAACCGACATTCCACTTAACACCTTTAACAAAGTCTGGATCGTTCCGCAAGAAGCGCGCATCTATGAACATAATAACAGTGCCTTTCTCATTGATAGCAAATTGAAAGTTATGATGGAAGAAGACTATGTAGCTCTGAATGAAAGCCTGAAAAATGAAATCTTTGGAGATTCTCAATTAGAAAAGAAAGATAGCCATCTTATCAGTGGCATTTCCTCTGAAGTTGTCAAGGATATTCTTATCCCTGAAATCGAAAAAGAGGTCAATCAGGGAGAAATGTTCGCCAATCTGAGACAAATTTATAATGCTGTCATTTTGGCCTCCTGGTACAAAAAGAATTTAAAAGAATCCCTCATTGGACAAATTTATGTAGATAAAGGGAAGACACAAGGCATTGACACCTCCGACAAACAGATCAATCAGAAGATCTATGCCCAATATGTCCAGGCGTTTAAAAAAGGCGTATATAATTACATCAAAAAAGATTATGATGAAGGTACCAAAGAAATCATTGATCGTAAATACTTCTCCGGTGGGGTCACCACCATAGATGTGGCTGAAAAATCTGTGACATTCACGCAAGCAACGATCTCACCGGTTGATGAAGCCATGGTTGTCCAGAAGATGGCGCAATCCTTTGAGGTTGAAGCCGATCTGTTAGAATCCGAAAATATCGGACTTGAATCGCATTATAAAGCCGCCCTAACCCAAAAAGACATGGCAATGGCTGCTGAGGTGCAGACCGTTACACTAAAAAAAGACTATAAAGTTCCCAGCGGACTTAAAGATGTGCCTTCCGGAGAAATCTTTTTAAATAAATACGCAAAGGTTTTTCCTGTTTCATATAATTTCTTTAAATATTATGGCGGGAATAAACGGGAGTATCAGGAAATCCGGCAATTGACAAAGTTGATGGATGAAATCTCTATCAAAATCGGCGCGACCCATGATGCCTTTGTTGATATTCAAAAGGAAAGCATTACGCTCAATGCGGATTTTGTGGATTTTCTCAATCATAGTGGCCGTAAGAAGATCTTTATGGCCTTTTTAGCCGCATCCCTTCTTAAAGCAAAAAATGGGGTCGACTACCGGGATGTCGACCTTGAAATTCTGCTCACCGGATCAAATCCCAGCATGGTCAATGACGGCTTAGCGACCCGGCTTGATGATCTCAAGCGGATATTTACCTTAAAACAAAAGGTCAAAAATAATGATACCCCCAAAGGCGCATCACAAAGATATTATTTAACCGACAACGATATATTACTTATAATGTCTGACTTTCTTCTGCGGGGAAAAA
>JAGYNW010000092.1 GCA_018399915.1 Candidatus Omnitrophota bacterium | reverse complement strand
GCCGCAACAATGGCCAAAAAATACGGGGCGCATGCCTATGTTATTCCTAACGGGTATGCCGGGCTTTATAACCTTGTTGATTTTGAGGCCCTGGTGGAATTAACTGTCGACCGGGTTGACACGGTTAATGCCAATGCCGCGGGTTCTGAGGCGGGGCATTCCCGGGTAAAGATCAAGAAGATCGATGATCCGAATAAATATGACAGGATCAAGGAAGGATTAAAGAAGTTTGCCATTGATGGTTTGGTTATCAGTGGTGGCGATGATTCGGGAAGTGTTATGGTCGATCTTTCAGACCATGGGATTAAATGTATTCACGCGCCCAAAACAATGGATTTGGACCTTCAGACTTATTCCGTGGGTTTTGATTCTACGGTCAACCGTATCGCGACTTTTGCTGAAGACATTAAAACCACGGGCCGCACACATAACCGTATCATTGTTATGGAGGTTTTTGGCCGTTATGCCGGGCACACGGCTTTTCGTTCCGGTATCGCCGCAGACGCGGACGCTGTTTTGATCCCGGAAGTGCCGGTAGATTTTGATGTGCTTTATGATCATTGTAAAAACATTTTTATGCACAGGGTCATGAAAAGTGATGTGCGTGCCGGAACGTATCTGATCATTGTTGCCGAAGGGCTACGTAACGCCAACGGTGAGGAGCTTTATGATGAATCCGCGGGCGTGGATGCCTTTGGGCATAAGAAATTGGCTGGCGCCGGTAAGTTCGTGCAAAAAGAGCTTGAAAAACGGTTTAAAGTCGATCCGGAGATCGCAAATTTCATGAAAGAATCCAAGATGTATATTAAAGGGCTTTACGAAGCTCCGGAGGTCCGGTCGGTTGCGCCGGGTCATTTGGTCAGATGCGGTCATTCTTCGGTGTATGATGTCAGTTTCGGTAAAGAGGTCGGCGCCGGTGCCGTGGTGCTTTTGCAGAATGGATTAACCGGGGTAACAGTTTCCGGAATCAGTGACGGGAAAGTCCAGTATGTCGAAGCGCGGGAAGCCATTAAACAGCGGCATGTGACCATGGAAATGGTGAATTTTCATGAGAATCTGGATGTTTGTTTTGGCCGTAAAAAAGAGGATAAAATGCCGGGCTTTGAGCAAAAGACCGGAAAGATCCGAAGGTATTTAGATCAGTAAAACACGGGAAAATTTTTCTGTGTTCGGCTATTGAGCGGTAATTATTTTATGAAAAGCGAATCTTTAAAAACAACGGGTATTATTATAATGCTGGGGCTACTTGTAGCCTCAGCATTTTTTATGCGTCTTGAGAATTTTGAAAAAAGCAGCCCGCGCTTATTGACTATTGATGAAATGGTCTATTACCGGATGGCCAGACAGGTTCTTAGGGACCCAGCCGAGTACCACACGGTTCCTTATGGACGGGAATTGTCTTCCCGGGGACGAAAACTTCCCAGTTATTTTTTTGAACCGTTATTCAAGCACCCTCCGCTGTTCACTTATCTGCTTGCCTTATCGATGAAGATCTTTGGCGCAAATCTGTCCTCGGCGGCGTATGTTTCTATCTTTATGGGCGCATTGATGATTCCCTTGATCTATGTAATAGGTGCTTTGGTTTCTAATCGGTCTGTCGGAGTTTTAGCCGCGGTTTTTTTATGGCTGGACCCTGTTAGCATACTTACCTCTCAGAAGATCTGGATGGATACGACCATTGCCTTTTTCAGTGTTCTGGCAGCGGTGTGTTTTCTTTTGGGAATCACCAAACAAAAAAACGGGATGTTTGTGCTTAGTGGTTTTTGCGCGGGGTTGGCCGTTAATACAAAGTATACCGGGATTTTGATAACATTAGCGATTTTATGTTTCGTCTTTGCTTATAAACGGGAATTATTTTCAAATAAGAGTTTTTTATTCAGTTTACTCCTACCCTTTCTTATGCTTATTCCCTGGCTGGCGTGGAACTTTCAAGTATACGGGTTCGGGTTGATTGATTCGAATCGTGAGATCAACCGCTTTATCGGAATTGTGTCTAATAAGATCGGTTTGCTGGGACCTTTGCTCATTGTATTATTCGCATTATATTTGATTTATAAAAAATATAGGAAAGATATTCAGTATCAACAAAGGACAGTTGCCAAAGATAAAGAAAAAAAAGAGATGCCGGATTCATCCGCATCACCAGTTGGGACTTTTTCATTTGCAGTAAGGTTTTTAAGTTATTTTGTTCCTGTGATTTTTTTTATCTTGTTTCTTCGCCACAGCATTATCCGCAGTTTTGCTTTTTCTGCCTTGCCCCGAACGTCCTGGGTTCAAGGGTTTTTTAAGCAAGAGATGCCGGTCTTTTATTTCCGGCAAATGACAGAGTTCTTCCTGGTCTACCTTTTTGGGTTTGTTTCGATCCTTATTTATCATACTCAAGAAAGGCCTGCTCACGCCTTTGCGCGTATAGCTGCCGTGGTGCTGCTTTTGTTCTTTATTGTTTGGGGCAATTTTCAGTCCCGTTATATTCTTGCCGCTTTGCCCTTTTTTCTTGTGTTGGCCTCTGACAAGATCTTGCATATCTATCAAGGCATCACGAAAATAAAGAGTTTTTCCTTGCGTTTACTGTGCAATGCGGCCTTCTCTTCCCTCCTGTTTTATATGCTGCTTAAAGTCACACTCATCAATATCACTTTGAGTTACACAAATAACGCGTGTTTTTTTTAAGGCAAGAGCAATGGCCCATCAAAGGAAAGACAGCATCTTGAGAATAACCTTTATCATGGAATTGGAATTGCAGAGAATGTTGGAATAAGCCTGGTTAGCTAAGGGGCAGTAACAATTTTTATCTTTAATATATTTCCGGATGGTACCCGCCTTTTGTGAATGCCAGATCTTGTCAAAATCGTAATCGCTTTCTCTGAGATTGCCCAGAGGTTTTTTGTATCCGATAACGCAACACGGCCATACACTCCCGTCATAGTTGATATGGACATTGGAGATGCCTGCGAAACAGGCGATAACCTGGGTTTTTTCTTCCATGATCCGCGCAACAAGATCATAGTACACCAACCGTAACGCTTCAGTGACCCGGGCGAGCTTTTTTTTGTTTTTGGTATTGGCCACGATCTTTTTTTTAAACTGTCGCATAAGATTCTTATACTCCAAGGCAGATGGTGTTATGGGATCTCCGATGTTGAAGAATTCCTCTCTTTGTTCCGCGATTTCATTGCGATAACTTTGAACCCCCACGGAATGTACATAGTCTTCAATAGCGTCCAGATCATTAATGTTAAAACGTGAGACAACGGTACCCAATTCCAGATGGAAATTGGGGTGGTATTGTTCGATTTTTTTTAATAATTGGATGGTTTGTTCCAGTTTCTCGAAGTTCCCCTCAATTCCACGGATTTCATCATGCTTTGCGCCGATGCCGTCAATAGAGGGCTTTATGGAGAATTGGATGTTACCCCCATGTTTTTGTATGACGGCAAGACTTTCTAAGGCGCTTTGCTGAATGCGGTCAGGCAAAAGCGCGTTGGTCGGAGTGTGAATGATTTTAGGGCGAAGGTATTTGCAGGCAAGGGCAATAATTGCAGGAAAGTCCTTTCGCAAAAAAGGTTCCCCGCCACTGATGTTGAAAAAATAGACATGCCCGATAGACCTAAAGATTTTTTCGATCTCTTCAAGGGTCAGGTCATTTTTCACACGTTGAGGGTCACGCCGGTGTTGTTCGCCTATCCCACAGGTTTTACAAAGGGAATTACAGGCCGCGGTCACTGAAAAAGTTAGGGTTATGGGACGGGCTGGTTTGACCCATTTATGACGGGCGAGTCTATAGTTGATGAGCTTTGGGAATATTTCCGTAAAGAAGTCTTTGGTGTTCATGAAGATCCTTATATTTTCGATTTAGTGCGCAGCCCTATTTGTTTGGCTAACAGGAAATCTTCTTCATTCAGTTCTTTTAAAAGATATAATGCGATGAAATAAATTGCAAATAAAAAGCAATATTTTAGTATTAAGGCAAATCCTCCTAATGGCAAGAGAAGGTTGATGCCCCAAAGTATGACTGAGCTTACGCTGATCTTTAAAAGGGAAAGAAAAGGAAATGCCACATTAAAGTTCGTATGAATGTATGTCAGAGCTGTCAAACAGGCGATCAGGCATGTTAGTGTTGTCGCTGAGGCGGCGCCTAACAATCCATACGCAGGGATCAAGACAAGATTAAAAAGAATATCAACGGGGATGACGCTTGCGATCATGATCAGTGCGATATGGGGTCTTCCGGTGCCCGTAATAATTGTTGTTAAAATAAGGAAAATCGTAAGCAAACTGACCCCCCAGATCAAATATCGTAATGGGACCGCCGCATCAATATATCGCGTTGAATATAAAAGAATTATAAGGTCGCGGGATGTCGCAGCGATTATGGTCGCCATTGGTATCAGAACCAGCATGGAATACCGCAATGCTTTTCTTATATGGGTCCTGATAAGTTCGGGTTGGTTATTCGCAAATGCCTTGGAGACCGAGGGTAATAGTGTGAACAAAAGGGCGTACGATAAAAAATGCGGAGCCCGGGTTATCGTGACGGCTGCGGCGTAATAACCGGACAAGGCGTAGTCCTTCAAAAGACTTTTAACAAATAAAAGATCCATGTTCATCAGCAGTCCCAAAAGAACGGAGAAAGCTACGACAGGTGCTGCGAATTTTACCAGGGACTTTCCTGAAACACCTGATTGGTTTGTTTTAGTAGTATTAAGATATTTCGCAAAGAATAAGGCCACCAACGGCGCTAAGAGTAGTCCTCCAACCACGCCTTTTATTTTAAATCCGGCAATAAGAAAAATGGCGACAGAGAAAAAACGGATAAAACTATAGATAGCAATCGTAAGGGCTTCTTTGGCAAAAAAACGTTGGCCATTTAAGGATGAAAGGTACACCGAATAAATTGCCATCAAAGGGATCAACGGAGACGCGATTCGAATGTAAGGGGTTATCTCTGGCGAGCTCAATGAGTTGGCGATAAGCGGCGCGAAAAGAAAAAAAATGAAAAATAAAGGAATGGAAAAAGCGCATTGGAATTTAAAACCGATATTTCTTATCGAAAGAACTTCGCGAGGATGAGCCGCCGTAAAGGTTGAAACCGCTTGAGAGAATCCACGGATCAATGGCGTCCGGACAACTACCACCAGAGATAAGATAACCCCGACGATCCCATAGTCAGCGGCTCCCAGGAACCGGGCGGCGAGGATATTGACTCCGAAGGAAGATAGAACAAAGAGTATCCTTGCCAAAAGATGATAAAAAGTTCCTTTTGCCATTGGTGTTTCCATGCCTAGCCGTTCCTTATTCATTATTCTTTTCGTTAAGATTTTTTTCTATGACTTTTTTGAATATTTGTGTGTTTTGCGAGCATTTTGTTTTAAGCGGTTCAATCTTTTGTCGAATATGTTGAGCAAGTATCTCTTTGTCTCTTAGCGCCGTGTTCACAAGTTCCAGGAGTTTTGACTGATCCAATGTTTGTGTCGCATCCCGCAGGTCGATCGAAAATTCATCCAATTCAAGGATTTTCATGAACCGCACATTTTTATCCGCGTAAGATAAAGAAACAACGGGAATACCCATTGAGCTGGCAATAAGCAAAGAATGAAACGGTACCCCGATCAGCAGATCAGTAAAAGCCATGATCCCTTTAAATTGCGCGGGCGTTAACCGATCTTTGATGAGCACGGTCTGGTCTTTTGTTTTCATGCGCAGGATTACATCTTCGGTAAAAAGGTCATCCCGGGGGGAAAAAAAGGATTTTCCCGTATACATCGGGATAAAAAGCAATTGGGCGTTATGGCGCGTAATAATTTCATCCAGCACCAAGGCGATTTCATTTTTGAAGGAATCAATTTTTGTTTCCCATTCTCTCATCAAGCCCCATTTTATCTTTAGGCTGACCGGAAGTATGCCACCTTTGCGATGAAAGACCCTACGTAAGGATACAGCGATTATAGGGCGGGAGTCTTCTATGTTAAGAGATGTTTTTTGTAATAAGGTCATGGTTTCCGAGTGTCCCGCGGGGTTCAAGGTAAAGGCTGCGTCTGCGGTTACTTGAAAAGGTTTGGTAACGCCTATTGTTTGAAGCATTTGAAAAGATTCCTCATCCCGCAAGGTTATCATGCAGCAATGGTTAAGGATGAGTCTGGTCAACCATCGTCCCCAGGCAGAAAGTTCTTTACTCCCTCCTATCCCAATGGCGTAGCACGCAAGCTTTTTTTGTAGCAAAAGGGCCAAAAGAGGAAGACTGAAATTAAAAAGAATGACCGCGCCGGAGGACTTATTTTGAATGATGGTCCCTCCTCCCAGGATCAAAACGTCGGCTGTCCAAAGGATTTGGAAGGTCTTAAAAAATCCTTTTAAACTAAAGATGTTTATGCCTTCTAAATTGTAATCCATCGGTAAGAACTCTTGGTTGCGGGAAAAGACGAAAAATTTGTAATTCGGTATCTCTTTTGCAAGGGATTCAAACATGGCATCAGAGATCGCGCGATCTCCTAAGTTAGACCCGTTTTTTTGCATTTGTTGCAGACGCCAAAACAGGATATTGGTTGTCTTTTTCTTTCGAGGCATTTTTTAAATAATCGTGTTTATTAAACGCGCATTTTCTTTGGCTTTTTGATTAAGATCCCGGACTTTAGCGCTGAACGCATCGCGGTTTTTTAAGGCCGAGAAATGTTGGCGGGCATCGTTAAAAAGCTCCTTTGCCCGAGAAAAATCAATGTTGTCAACATCTACGACGAATTTCCCTAATCCTATATATTGCATGAAATCATGCGTTTTTTGTCCGTAAGCGATCCCTAAAGCAGGTTTCAGGAATTCTGAATAAAAGACCAGAGAATGAAATCGCATTCCAATGAGCCCATCACAAAGGGACAATAATCCTTTGATTTGTTCTGGAGAATAATCTTCTTTAAAAATGAAAAAGTCCTTCTCTTGCATTTTTTCTGAGATATCTTTTGCAGCCAAACGGTCATCATTAGGAGGTTTTACAGACATGGGAATAAATAGAATGGTGGCGCTAAGGTCCCGGATGAGGGAATCGGCCAGAGCAGCCAGGGAGTCTATCAGGTGACCGTATTTTTCTTCCCCCCCCTTTATCCATGTCTTTTCTTTTATGTTTTTAACATGAGCCACATACCAGCGTCGCACAACAAACGCGATCTTTATTCTTTTGTCCCCATTGATATTCGGGGGTAAAAGATCTTTTGCTTTGGGACCTGAAATGTAAGGCAGTCCTACAGCCGGGTCAGCAAGGATTTTCATGACCGGTTTATGTATCTTAAGATCCTTGAGCGTGTCGAAAGAATACTTCCCTCGCAAGGTCACTAGGTGCATATTGTTGACTATCCATTTTGTCAGGAAGCGGCCTGTCCGTGTTGTGATCGGGCCGGCACCGATACCATACAGAACTGTTTTTTTAAAGAGCAGTTGTGCCAGAAAGACTTTTGATAACCAAAAGGGTATGAACATCGGATGGGTTTGATCTTGCAGGATAGTACCGCCTCCTGTGATAAAAACATCACATGAGAAAAAAGATTTTAACATAGAACCTATCCATTGGACTTTGTGGACGCCTTTTTTCCCGGGTTCCCCTATGCCAAAGCGCCCTGAATAAATAAAAGTTTCCTCAGGATAGCGTTGTGTTGAATATTGGGGGTCATCAGAAAAGATGGTTATCCGCGGGGTGGGAAAGATCGATCTTAATTGAATAAGCATGTTGATCATTAAGGCCTCATCACCGGCATTGGCATTGCCATAGCCGCCCGAGATCAAAATGTGCAGGTTTTTTGTTTTAGGCATCTTTTTCTCCGATGACGTAAAAAATATGTGCGTAAAGGAATT
>JAGYNW010000091.1 GCA_018399915.1 Candidatus Omnitrophota bacterium | reverse complement strand
TCCGTAACAGCAGCATAACCTTCCCGGATCCATTGGGCATAAAATTCTTCCGACCTGTTGATTTCTGCGGGAAGCTCTTCAAACAGCCGGATCAAGGGGCTCACGATATCAAAGCGGTCATCCTGCCAACGATAAGCAAGATGAAACGCGGCCTGTTCGGCGCCGGTGGAAAGATCGATAAGAAAGACCTCTTTATCTTCCGTAATAAAAATATGCTCCAACTTAAGATCTAATTGAGCCACATTGGCCCTTTTATTAAGCCTGCCATGTTGGCGGCCGATCTCTTTAATAAAATACTCTTCATGCGCTAAAAAGAAATCCTGCCATTGCGGCTCTTGGGCAAGCTCGTCTAAGGAAACACCGTTGTCTATGCCCTTGATCAAAAGCACCTCCTCTGTGCCTGTATCCAGAACCATACTGGGCGGCACAACTCCCTCCCGCGAAGCATCTAAGGTTAATTCATGCTCAAAGGTAGTGGGATTATATTGATATCCCAGCGGGCCTTCCGGGGCTATTTCCCGGAAAGAGCCTTCCTGCTCAACATATTCCACAAAAGACCCTTTCGCAATATTTTCGGAAACAGGTTCCCTAAGATCAACACTCTCATCTCCGTCGGCCGCAGCCAGAAGATCATAGGAATGACGGAATTTGGCATAAACCGACATTTTCCCTTTGCCTGTGTCAAAAAGAAACTTAACCACATGCCCGCCGGAATAATCCTCCTCCTGTACAATTTCATAATCGACAGAACGAAGTTCTCTTACACTTAAGAAGCTTTTAAGCTGCTCCGGGTGCCTCAAAACACGCTGAATGCATGTCTCCATATCCGTCGGGTCACTAGCCATGGCGGGATCGCTATCCGGCGCATTTCCGGATTTACGGGCCGAATAAAAGTTAACCCCGTTCCGAAGGTTATCCCGGGCCTCTTTGTAATAAAAACCCTGTTGCTCCAAATAAGTGTGAGAAAAATTTCCGGAAAAGGAAGGCTTCGCCATAGGCGCGGCGTCACCGGTAAATGGATCCACCTCATAATCCGTGTTTTCTTGAATGAATCCCACCACATCATTCAAGCGCATTCCCCGCCGACGGGTGGTCTGGGCGAAATCCTCCTCTATCCAGGAAAAATATCTGTCATATTCCTGTGTGGCGACATCGATAAATTCCCGGCTGTATTTATTTCTTAACACATACTCATAAATCATATCCTTAACTTCCGCATCCACCAGACGGTCAGGAAGAAAATATACCTCGGCCGCATTGGCGATATTCAAATCTTCTGCGATCCGGGGCGCATACCGCAGGATGTCTTGCCGGGAAAAGGTGTCTGATACAGGCGCAAACTCTAGGCCGGTAATCTGCTGATAATAATCAATCAACCGGATTCCCAACTCAGAGTCAGGGATTTCATTAAATAAAAAGACCGGCTGATAAAGAATTCGCCCGCGTTTATTCATTCTATGCTCATAACCGATGTTTTGTTCCGGCTTATAAAACCGATCATACGCCAGATCATGCGCCGTGTGAACATCCTCGATAATCCCTCCCAGGTCAAACAATACCACCCGGCCTTCATGGGTAACACCGATATTTTTAAAAAAATTATCCGACATAAAAAGCCCTTCTTTAAGGATATCCCGGTCCAGCGCCACCTTGGATCGCAACAGATAGCGGATCAGATCTTCCCGGCCTTCCCGGACCAGCAAACTCAAGACCTGATGTAAGGGCAGGGTTTCCTCCTGAACAATGACCTCCGGGGCGTCTACGTTCTGCCCTTGATAAGAAAACTGC
This sequence comes from Candidatus Omnitrophota bacterium, assembly GCA_018399915.1. Taxonomy (GTDB): domain Bacteria; phylum Omnitrophota; class Gorgyraeia; order Zapsychrales; family Zapsychraceae; genus M55B153. The sequence goes on along the minus strand of JAGYNW010000091.1, from coordinate 6,061 downwards.
ACGTCTACATCCATAAATGTTTGCGCGATAAGCCCTTTATCTTGCAGGCGGTCAATCGCCAGCTGATAATGACGCCGGGTTTCTTCCTCCTGCAGGTCTGTCCCATTGTAGATCTTAACAACAAACCCTGAGCCCGGTTTATGCAGGACATGCGTCTCAACCCCATCCTTATGAAGCTCTGTTTTCTGAAAATCCATATCTTCAAGTTTCTGCACAATATCATCTAACGCGGGCAAAGGACTTAAGCGGTCTTTAAGCAATCCCGACACTTCCGCGGCCATGGCATTATCCATGCTAACCGTTTCTTTAACGTTTAAAGCTCTTGGTCCGGGATCAAACACCCCACGGGAAACACCGGATCTTTGCCTGCGGCTGACATCTTGCAAAGAATAAAAGTAGGGCGTGTCTTTGGGAAAACGCAGCCGGACTAAAGCCCCGCTCAAACGGCCCTGGATGTCGGTGCGGTCATAAATATTCACTTGCGCCCGGGGATGAAGCATAAAAGCGTTTTGGCGCATGCGTAAAAGCCCTTTGTTCTGACCCCCGATACGGATACGCCCTTGCATGCGCTGCTGCTGCTTTTGCCATGAGTCCTCAGCCCTCTTTAAGGGGATGCCATTATTGGTCACATCTATATAAAACTCATCATCTGCCTCATAAAAATAAAATGCCAATTTGAACTTCTCTTGAGGGCTTAACACACCGGCCTCCAATCCCTGAAGATATCCGTCGATGCCGTTTTCAAAGGCGTGAATAAAGATATTTTCCAAAATATAGGCCAAGCTCCTTTTTTTCCCTTTTCCTTCAATATACACTCTTTTATCTCCCCCGAGAGGGGAATTATCTTCCTCCCAAAGAAGCCGCCTGGCTTTGTGATCAATGCGCTCCAAAACAGGGGCAAAAATCTGCCGCAACCAAAGCAAACCATCGAAGGGAGACCATTGAGAGCCCTTTTGGATCTCTTCATAAGAGAGCTCCACTACGCCCATAGGTTCCACCAAAGGTTCCTGGACAGGATTATCCGCGGCAACAAAACGCACACTAAAATTCCGGGCGCCTTCAAGCATATCCGCAGTGATCGCGAAGTCTTGGGGTGGGTCTTGCAGCCGCCACTCTTGCTTGACACCTCCGGAAAAATACTTTCTTGTAAAAACCTCACGCCGGACAGGATCATATTCCTCCCGGATAAGCTCATAAACCCCTTTTTTGAAAGACTCTAAATAGCGCGCGTAAATCTTCTCATTAATCCCTTTATCCTGGGTCTCAATACCATCGGTCTTTTTTTGATCAACATAGACCCTATTCAATAAACTGCCGGCCACATTCCTTTTGTACCACGTGGCTAAAATTACCGCATTGGAGATCTGCCGCAATGGCGCGAAAGTTTTTCCCTCATTGATCTCCCGCTCTAATTCCGGGATAATAATCTCTTTAATGATCCCGGAAGTGGCGGACGATATGGCATCCTGTGACCTGCGAACTGACCGAGACTGGGACAGCTCTTCTTCCCCTGCCCGTGCCATAGCCCAATAATCCTCTTCCATCAAAACCTTCAGATGGCTGTCCACAACAAAGGCATTCATGCCATGTTGATAGACCGTGGCCTGCTCGGGAATGATCCACACTTTATTAAAGGCATCCAGAGGGAGATCGGCGGCATCATGACGGGCGCTCACTTTCGCGTAAATCCTGTCCCAAAGATCTCTGCCGGTATCGGATTCAGGATACATCAAAGATGCCATCAGCTGTTTTAAAAGATAATCCTGCGCCAGCATATCCCGTCCCATTTCGGTGTTGCCGAAGGCAGAAGGAATGACACGGTCTTTTTCATACGGAGATAAATTCACCCACATGTCTTCTTCCGGCACAGTTAAAGCCGCCATAAAGTACTTGACCATCTTCATGGCCTCCTGATTCAAGGCCTCTGGCCGCAGCTCCTCATCTCCGGGGTGAATAATAAAATTAAACAGAAAAGGATCCTGGGGATGGAGCGCTAAACCCTTGATCAGCGCGGGAGAAAACCCGGGAGTTGACTTAAGACGTGACCCGACCGGTGGCAAAGCAAGTTGGGCAAGGCCCGGCAGCTTTTGCGCGTACAGTTCTCCGGTAGGCAACAGGATAAACGATAAGACAGGCAATAAGACCACAGAAAGGACAGCCTTTGCCCCTAATAAATTTCTCAATCTTGACATAGAAATATTATTTAATATTTAATAGAAGGACTACAAGGAATAATATGAAAGTATGCCATATTTTTGGAAAAATACAAAAACCCGGCATTTCAAAAGGCAGGGGGGTGCAGATTCATGCTTTCACTCCGGTTACTGCTGCGCGGGAAAACCCACCGGCTGCGCCAGAATAATATGCTGGCTATTGTTTAAGCGCATTTTTTCGGCAAGCGCGGGTTTATCGATCCAACCGATCACTACCGTGGCTAATCCCTCAGAAGCGCAATACAGATAAACATTCTGACTGATGAAGCCGGTATCGGTGGCCGCATAAAATTGATTCTGCTCTGAATCTTTTCCCATCCGGGCATGATCCGCGACATAGATCAGATTCGCGGGAGCGACTTGCGTAAATTCCTGGATCCCGACAGCCCCACGGATATCCTCCGAAAGCACGGGTTCCAAAACGTGGTTCTCAGGGTCATATACATACAATCCTTGCGCCATGGCAACATAAACATCAATCTCCCGCATATCCCTGGCAGAAGGCGCCGTGCGTTTTCCGGATTCCGGCCGGTTCACGCCCTGTGCCGCCCAAAGCAAATTTCCCAGGATAGTCTCCGGCAAATCCTGCGGACTAAAGGCCCTCTGCGATCGCCGTTTTTGCAAGACCTGCATCAAATTTTTTCCGCTCTCTAATTCCGGAGCCGGTAAAATAATCCTTTCCATGGTTTGAGCGCCCGCCCAAGCGGCCATGGTTAAAAAACTTAATCCGATAATAATGACTCTCCACTTTCGCATAATCCCTCCTGATTTATCTTTTCTCATGATTAGAAAACACAGTTTGCGCTGCTATTTTTTGCAAATAAGCCGCTTTGGTCTTTCCTAAATTTAACGGATCACCTGAGCCTTCCGGGCTCTCATCAAAGATTACCGCGTAAAAAACACAGGCTGCCAAATAAGAGCCGGTCTCATTAGGATGACTGTTGTCTGCCTGCCAAAAATCCAGCAAAGGCGCCCCCTCTTTAGCTTTCTGCCAGGCCAAGCCAACCGGAGCGACCTGCGCCCTGACTTCTTGCGCGATCTCATTATAACCCGAAGTCAACCGCGTCTGCATATCCCCAAAATCCTTAAATCCGTTCTCGGGCATTCCATTGCGCCTGCCCCATGTCATAAAAAGAACCGGTTTAGCGCCGGTTTGACGGATCTTGCGGGTCAATCGGCGCACCGCCGGATACATCCGGCGTTGCCTTTCAGCCTCCAGAGCCGGGATCACACTCTGTTCCTGCAAAACAACATAATCCCAGCGCTTCTGCTGAATTTTCGATAAAGTATTTTGAGACGCTGCGTGCTTGGCCAAGGTCCATCCTCCAGGTGCGAACAAACGCGTCTCCAAAGCATTACCCTTCTGACGGGCAACCAGCTCCACAAGGCCCGGAAGATCATTATAAAAGGTGTAACTATTCCCGACAAAAAGGACCCGCGCGGTTTTCCTCTTAAATGCCTGTGACTGCGAAGATATCCCAGCCAAACAAACAAGACCCAGCGCAATCATCATCCAAATATTTTTTTTCGCCATCGGTTGTATTTCCAGATTAATAATTTGCTAAAAACTTCACGCCCATTTAATATAGCACCCTTCACCAAATTTTTCATTTAAAAATTGACTCATTGGTTATAATAGTATATTAAAAGAACAGGCTTGATAGCAACTGCAACCCACACATCCTATGGCAAGTCTGCCGCGCAAACAATAAATAAAAACAACAAAAAAGGATAATCCCATGCAAAGCCGCGCTTTCTTAAAATCAACTTTTCTGTCTGTCTTCTTGTTCCTGTTTTTTTCCTGTTGTTTCCCTGAAATGTCTTTTGCCGGTTATACGGATAAACTGGCACAAGCCCTCAAGAAAGGGGGATTATCCGGGGCCATAGGCAATTATTTTGAATACACCGATAAAGACGCACCTGATTCCGATTATGGTTGGTCCGCCACCTATTTTACTGTCAAGTATGAGACCCTGCGCTGGAAAAACCTGAAATTCGGCGCGCGTTTTTTCGCCCACGGCGAAAGCTTCAATGACCACGATGACAGCCTCACAGATCCGTTCTCCAACGACATTGAAACCACGGCTTCATTACCCGAACTCTATCTGGATTATGCTTTTGGTGAGAACTCACAGATCCGCGCCGGCCGATACAATCACAAAAAAATTAGCCATATTGATGACGCGCAAAGCGAAGGCGGCTACATCACTTTCCGGGAACTGTCCGGGCTTGAGATTACCGCGGGCCTGATGAAACGCTTTGCAGAGATCGATTATGATGACGGTGAAGATTTCGGACGCAAAAACAAAGCTCAAGACCTGGATTCCGCGGCATACGGAGATGGTGCCGGCGCGCTCCTCTTTTACGCAGAGGCCCAGACATTCTTTCTTGATGAAAAAGTATCGCTAAATCCATATTTCATGCTCCAGGACGATTACGCAGCGGTCTATGGGATCGATGTCGACATAAAAACGATGTTAGAGGATCATGGACTGACCGTGGGAAGCAAACTGAGTTACTATTACGTCCATTCCGATCTAATCGGCACAAGCCATTCCTCCAATTATTCCCTCTTTCCTTACATCCGCAAGGGCGCCTTTGAGATAACCGCGGGATATGCCGCGTTTGATGATGGCGATTCTTTCAATAAACCCGCCTGGCTCAGCGATTATTTCTCTATCCTGGACCAGCAAAAAGAATACGGGGCAGCCGGAAGCCAAAAGATTTTCGCCAAAATAAAATTTTCCCGTGAAAAATTCTGGAGCCATTATGCCATGGGAGATAATCAATACGACTTTGCAGTCAATAAAGGCGACCACTGTCTTGAACAAGAACTTCAGTTCGGGTATCAATTCACCGAAAGCCTGGATATCAACCTACGGCTTTTTGATGTGCAATATGACGCTGTCGATGATATGGATTATCAAAGGATCGAATCACGGATCCGTTTCCGTTTCTAGGTGTCGGCTCGGCATACTCTAAAAAATACTTGTTGCGCTTGATAAATCGCCTTAATGCATTATCTTTATAGTAGGCAAAGAATTCTTTTGCCCATTTAAAATTTTAAAGACCCAATTCTTATTTATGAAAAAACAATATTATTGGATTATTCTGTTCTTGTTCTTGGGGATATGCGCCCCTTCATCGGCTCAGACGATTAGAAACGAGGTATTAGAAAAGCCGGATTCAAAGCCACGTTCTGCAGCGTTTACCAGCGGCCCTTCCAATGAAAGATCCAGACATAGGTCTTTAAATCTATCCCGCCAGTTACGCAAAATACGTGACCGGCGCATTGAACGAAAATACCGCAACGGAGAGGTAAGCGAACAAGTGTATCAGCTTTATCTGAAGACCGGGGCCGTTTATACGGTCCCTCTTTGCAAAAAAGACAAAAAAGCTCAATCTCCCTCTGAAAACGGCCAAGATAGATCTGAAAAAACCACCGAACACCGACAAACCGAGTAAGACGCAACATTTGAATTGTTTACAAGAAGCCCTTTTCAAACTAAAATGATTTGTAGCAGGTGAGCTCCTTCAAAAAAGGAAAGAATTTCATGGTCCTAAAAAATACCGCGCTCAAACACGCTGATGAGATGAATCCTTTAACGCTCTCTTTCGAAAAAGAGACGGAACAAGAATTCCTGCAGACATACTTCTCTAAATATCTTCCCCACATGCGGATCTCAATCATTCTGGGCATGGTCATCTGGGGCCTGTTTGGGATCATTGATTTCTGGACAGCTCCCCCTTCGCTCATTGACCAGCTTCTTTTTGTGCGCTACGGCATTATTTGGCCGGTCATGATCGGCTGCTATCTATTTACTTACAAAAAAAATCCGGAAAAATAT
>JAGYNW010000090.1 GCA_018399915.1 Candidatus Omnitrophota bacterium | reverse complement strand
ATAGCTTTGAGCTTTGAAATATCAAAAGTCGTTGAAAAGATGACCCCTTCAGGGATACGGGAGTTTTTTGATCTGGTGTTAGGCATGAAAGATGTCATTTCCCTGGGAGTCGGGGAACCGGATTTTATTACGCCCTGGAATATCAGGGAAAAGGCAGTTTATTCCATTGAGCAGGGCTTCACATCATATACATCCAATAAAGGCCTGTTAGAATTGCGTAAGGCCTTGGTGGATTCTTTAAGCCGGAAATATAAGATTTCTTACGATTCGGAAGAAGAGATTTTGATTACGGTTGGTGTTAGTGAAGCATTGGATATTGCCATGCGGGCAATCCTTAATCCTAAAGATAAAGTGCTTGTCTGTCAGCCTTGTTATGTTTCTTATGCTCCCAGTGTGGAGTTGGCCGGAGGGACGCCGGTTTTTTTGAAGACAGATCTGGCGGATGCGTTCAAGGTGACACCGCAAAAGATCGAGGACGCGATTACGGATAAAGTCAAAGCCATTATTTTTAATTATCCCTGCAATCCGACCGGGGCATCCTATACTCGCAAGGAACTGGAGGCAATCGCAAAAGTCATTAAGAAGCATGATTTGTTGGTTATCAGTGATGAGGTGTATGATGAATTGACTTATGACTTTGATCATACCCCCTTGGCTTCCCTCCCGGGCATGAAAAAACATGTCATTTATCTGAATGGATTTTCAAAAGTTTATGCCATGACAGGTTTTCGCATAGGTTGGGTGTGCGGGCCCCGGAATATCGTCAGCGCCATGACAAAGATTCATCAATACACGATTCTGTGCGCGCCTATTGTTGGTCAGATGGCGGCGATTGAAGCCTTGAGTAACACACAGAAAAGTGTCGCGCAGATGAAGCGTGAATATAAACGACGCAGAAATTATATCGTGAAAGCCTTGAATGAGATCGGCCTGGATTGTCATATGCCTCAAGGCGCTTTTTATGTATTCCCTTCAATCAAGAATACTGGACAGACCTCGATGGTATTTGCCAAGAATTTGTTAAAAGAGCAAAAGGTAGCGCTTGTGCCTGGTACGGCATTCGGCCCGTCCTGCGAAGGTTTTGTAAGGATATCATATGCCTCCAGTTATTCTCATTTGAAAGAGGCGGTTTCCAGGATTAAGAATTATTTGCAAAAAAGGTGATTGGATGATGACGAAGAAAAAAGTGGATGACATTCAATTTGAGATCTCTTTCTATGAAAAACTTCTTCTAAAAAGACCGCATTTTTTTGAGGCCTTGGTCGCATTGGGAGATCTATATACAAAAGAGGGATTTTACGAAAAAGGATTGGCCATTGATAAAAGATTATCGCAGCTTAAGCCGCAGGATTCGATCGTGTTTTATAACCTTGCCTGTAGCTATTCTTTGTTAAATCAGATCGATGCCTCTTTAGATGCGATCAAAAAAGCTATCGAGTTAGGTTATTCGGATTTTGAGTATATTCACTGGGATGATGATCTTATTAATCTACGCGAAGACCCTCGCTTCAAAGAATATTTCAAGAAGGTTAAGCCGTAACATGATGCAAAGGATCTATGAAGGACCATCACCGTTCCCAATCCTATCAGAAGGTAAAGAATAGTTTATTTTTTGTAAGCCTATCTCTTGATTTTATTTTTCTTTGCCTTTTCTTTTTTAGTGGGCTTTCCGCGCACTTGAAAAATTTTGCTTTAACCCTTACCCCGCATTTTTTTTGGGTAAATGCCATTTATCTGACCGGGTTTTGCTTAGGGATGTATCTGTTGCATTTTCCTATGAGCTATTTTTCTGGTTACTATTGGGAACACCGTTTCCATCTTTCCAATCAAAAGTTCTTGTCCTGGTTATCCGATGATCTTAAAAAAGCCATGTTATGCTTCATTTTGATTTTAGTACTCGCCGAAGGGGTTTATGTTTTTTTGCGATCTTTTGTTCACTCCTGGTGGGTCTTTGCCGGGACCTTTTGGTTATTTCTGATGTTTATCATCGCGAAGATCGTTCCCGATGTTATTGTCCCTCTTTTTTATAAATATTCATTGATTGAAGATGAGGCTTTGCGTGAAAAGATCATGAGATTGTTCCAAAAGCATGAAGTCAATTTAAAGAATGTCTATGCGATCGATCTTTCGACGAAAACCAAAAAGGCCAATGCTATGCTCTGCGGGATGGGAAAGTCCCGGAGGGTCATTTTAAGCGATACGCTTTTGCAGAATTTTACATCGGAGGAAATTGAGGTTATCGCTGCTCACGAGATGGCACATTATAAGCACCATGACATTTTAAAACTTTTGGCGATGAACGCCCTGATGATCTTCGGCGGGCTTTTTTTCGTAAATCAGTATTTGCAGGCTTCCTTAGCGCGCTATGGCGTCTCCGGCATACATGATATTTCATTTTTGCCCATGATTTTAATCATCTTTATGCTCTTTGGTCTGGTGACCATGCCTTTGTTGAATTTTATTAGTCGAATGATCGAAAAGCAGGCCGACCTTTTTAGCTTGGAAGCGACGGGAAACAAGGAGGCCTTTATTTCTGCGATGCGGAAACTCGGCCGTTTGAATTTGGCGGAAGAACGGCCAGCGTGGCTTTCCGAGCTTTTTTTATATGATCATCCGCCTTTATATAAAAGGATCCAAATGGCGCAAAGAATGAAAGCCTCCAGATGAGGATTATGAAACATAAGCCAGATAAAGGGCGCCCCCTCCAAGATAAACGTTTTTTTGTTCGCATTGAAAATGTTTTTCCTGTTGATTTCAGGGTTATTAATGAAGGTAGGCTGCCTAAAGGATCTGTTTGGATGCAGGGATATACCTGTAACCTTAGCCGAGGCGGGATTTGTTTAGAGACCGTTTATTTGACGCCTGAAATTCTTGCCCTACTTGAGGACCCACAGACCTCCATTGAATTGAATATAAGGATTCCTTTTACGCATCATGCGATTAGATCTGAGTCACGGTTTGTCTGGTTTCGGGCACAAAAAGAAGATAACCTTATAAAATATTCTTTGGGATTAAAATTTTATAAGATCACTATTTCTGACTTGAACAGACTCATTCGTTGTGCTCGCTGGTTCCGTGTCCCGAGGCGGTTATTGGTAAAGACATTGATTTTTTTAGTTATCGGGATTTTTTGCGCGTTATATTACGGATTTAATGTTAAACAGCAAAATCGCAGGCTTGTTGAAAGGTTTGTTCAATTGAAACAGGCTCAAACCAAGGAAAAAGCGGTTTTGAAAAATATCAGTTTAAAGAAAGACGAGGTCGTCGCGCAGATAGAACGGCAGACATCCCAGGCTCTTGACGCAGAGCAATTAAAAATACGCTATAAGCAGTTATTGCTCGAGGAGAGGATGATCTCTGATAGAATAAAACTCATGTCTTTAAAGGAGGACTCTATGCGCAAAGAAATACTTGATGATATGTACGGCTGGATCAGAAATCATCAAAGCATTTCTACGGGATTGATCAAGAGTTTTGAGGGTGATGTCGGCATTATCAAGGATTGGGCCTTTATTTATGATCAGGCCTTAGCGGTTAATGTGTTCTTGATTTTTAAGGACTATCCGGCCGCAGAGCATATACTGGATTTTTTTATCCGTAAGTTAGATGGCCGTTTTCAGGGCTTTGCCAATGCCTATTATTATGATTCCGAGGATATTGCAGAATTTACCGTTCATTGCGGGCCCAATATTTGGATCGGTGTTGCGGCCATGCAGTATCAGGAGATGACAGGCAATGACGAATATTTGGAATTGGCCGAGAAGGTCGCTCAATGGCTGATATCCATTCAGGACGCCGACCCCGCCGGTGGGATTAAAGGGGGCCCTGGGGTCCGTTGGTTTGCCACAGAGCATAATTTGGATGCCTATGCCTTCTTTTCCATGCTATACATGAAAACGCAAAAACCGGAATATGCGACCGCCCGAAAGAAAGTGTTGAGTTGGTTGCAGAATCATGCCATGGTCCCGCATGACAGGGATTATCTGTCACCACCGGTTAATAGAGGATTAGGCGATTCTACGGTTGCAACAGACACGTATGCGTGGTCTTTGGCTGCCCTGGGTCCTGAAAAGCTGGAATCATTGGGAATGGATCCTGAAGCTATTATGCAATATGCCCAAAAACATTGTGGCGTAACGGTCTCTTATCAGAGGCCTTCGGGTCATGTCATTGAGGTGAGTGGCTTCGATTTTGCAAAAATCTCTCATATGCCCCGGGGCGGTATGGTCTCCCCGGAATGGACAGCGCAGATGGTGGTTTCTTATCAGATGCTGGGGGAATATTTTAAAAAAAAGGATGAGACCCTCAAGAGAAATCTTTACGAGCAGAAGGCGGCCTATTATTTAGATGAATTGAATAAATTGATTATTACCTCATCTTCTTCCACGGGCAAGGGAAAAGGATGTTTGCCTTATGCGACTTTGGAAGATGCCGATACCGGCCATGGCTGGAATACGCCATTGGGAGCCCATACGTGTTCAATCGCAGGAACCGCTTATACGGTTATGGCAATGAAAAAATTCAACCCTTTGATGTTTTCTTCGCAACTGGAAAGCAAGTAAGGAAAAAGGTATGCATAAAAAAGCGATAGGGGTTCTTACTGTTCTTTGCTTTTTGGTTTTCGGTCATGGGCTTTTTAATGACTTTGTAGGTGATGATCATTCTTTTATTGTTGAGAATGATTTTTATCGAGAATGGACGAACGTTTCTCATCTTTTTTCAGGGAAGTATATCACCGATGCGGATGATGTGTTTAATAAGAACACAGAAGCACTTTTAACCGGGTCGGTGGCTTACCGGCCGGTCCTGTCATTGACTTATTTTGTGGATTATGCCCTCTGGGGGATTAATCCTTTTGGTTATCATTTGACGAATGTGATGCTTCATCTTTTCAATACGCTTCTTGTTTATTATTGCCTTTTTGTTATCTTGATGAAGTTTTCCAAGTACAAATTTACCTCCCCAAAGGCCACCTCTCTGTTGGCAGCGATTATTTTTTGTATTCATCCTTTAAAGGTAGAGCCTGTCTGCAGCATTGGGTATCGCGCAGACCTTTTGGCTTGTTTTTTTGTCCTATGTTCTTTTCTTCTTTTTCTGGAAACAAGCAGGGAGGATAGCCGGGGCATTCAGTTAAAATCTTTTTTATCCTTGTTCTGTTTTTTTTTGGCGCTTTTTTCTAAAGAATCCGTAGTCATCTATCCTCTTATTCTCATGGCTTTTGAATGGGTCTTTACTAAGAGGCGCCTTACCCATGTTATGGGATCCTTGTTCACAAAGTATAAAGGTTTTTTTGTGATACTTCTATTTTACGCGTTTCTTTATATCTTTATCATGCCGAATTCTTCTTTGAGAAGAATCGCTTTGCTGGGAGGTTCGTTTGCAAACCACGGATTTGCCATGACTGCGATCTTTTGTGAGTATTTATTAGCCATTGTTTTTCCACCGATGGTCAAGATTTTGCCTCCAACGCATCTTCCCGCATGGGAAGGGTTCAGCGCCTTAAGAGCTGCCGGGGGAGTTTTAGCTGCATTGCTTTTGGTCCTTTTTGTAATCAGAAATGTTAGAAAATATGACGAAAGATCGTTTTTTGTCCTATGGTTCCTTGTGTGCCTTATTCCTGTTTTAAATGTCATCCCTTTAGCTACACCTTTTGCTTATCGGTTTATGTATTTGCCTTCTTTGGGATTTTCCGCCTTGATCGCATGGTATTTTGACCGCTGGGATTCTTTTATCGCGCAAAAATGGCATCAAGAGAAATTGATGAAGATCGTCAAGACAGGATATTTGTTGTTATGTGTTATTATTACCTATTTTTCTGTATTTGCCTGGAAAAACAATTTGATACTCGCGCAGAATATGATCAAAGATTTTCCGAGTGATCCAGCGGGATATCTTTTTTTGGGAATTCAGTATGAGAAGAAAGGGATGCGGCAGAGTGCTCAGGCAATGGCATCGGAATCTCTGCGAAGAGGGATACAGGATCCAAGGGCCTACCATATTTTGGGTCGGGCAGAAGAACGAGACAAGGAAAAATCTTTGTCGTGCTTTGAGAGGTGTATCCGTTTATATCCCCGTTATGCCGCTTGTTATACGGGCGCGGGAAGGATTCTTTTATTCAAAAATGAGCTGGGTCGTTCCCGGACCTATTTGCAGAAGAGTTTAGCCCTGACGTCTTCTTTTTCAAGTTATGTTTATTTATTGCAGAATTATTTACTAGAAGGTAACTTTGAGCAAGCGGACAGGCTTTATGCCGAAGCGAAACAAAAATTTTCTCATCGGATTCAGCAAGAGATATTAAAAGATATCTATGAATTGTTTGCTGTCTCACAACTGCCGAAGGATTATGGATTTTAAATAAGGAAAAACACGGGTGGGATCAGTTGATTTTCTTTCTGCGCAGCTTATAATAGATTTGAATCTAATAATAAAAGAACAAGCTGATATCAAAGAGGTTTAGACGCTTGTCTGTTTGTCAAGGAGTGATATATGAAGCAAAAACAAATTCTGGCCATCTTTTTTGTGGCTTTAGTATTAGCAATAGGAATTCCGATTATCCTGATTTATGGTGATCCGATAGAGGAAAGATATAAAGCCTTAAATCTTCTGGCAGGAAAGAATGAGAAGGTTTTCTCTTTAGGATATGCGGATGATGGTAATGATGAGATTACCGGTCCTTTGAAGCGGTTCCGCAATCCGGAATCTTCCGCGGTTGACGGGCTTTCCGAAGCCTATGCGGATCGTATGGTTGGTTATAATTCTTTGAAAGGCCGTGTGGTAGCCAAGTCAGCGCCTGGGGCGGAAAGACCGGCTAAGGCTTTTTTGGATAGGAAAGTTGTGAGTTTATTTGATGTTGAAGAGTCCATGGATGTTGGTTATAGGCTGGAAAACAAAATTACTCCTTTTTTGGTAGCGGGAAAAGGCCGTTATTATGTAGAAATTGAGATCTTGGATTCCGAGAGCAAGATTGTTCCCGGATCCCAATATGTTATTGATTATTTGATCAAGGAAGGGGTAAAGAAGAAGGTTGCTATATTCTCAGAAGAGCAGCTATTAAAAAAAGTCCGGGATGGACAGATTTTTGAAAATTTGGTGGTAAAATCAAATTCTTTCCGTTTAGATAAAGGCGAGTATCTTATCAATTTTCGCATGCAGCTGGAGGCACAGTCTTCAGAAGGAGCGACTATCAGTGTTATTAATAAAATTGAATTGATCGACAAGGGGGAGCGCTAATGCAGAATTTAAAGAAGTTGCAAGACCTCGCGTTAAAACTTATTTTATTTTTAGTATGGTTTGACCTAATGTGTTTTTCTCTCATTCTTGCTGGCAATATTTTTAAGTGGTCTTTCTTCAATGAATCCATTGGAAGTGCTTTTTTTACGATGTTCGGCTTGAGTTTAGGGGCATTGTTCGCTTTGGCTGTTTTGCATATTGTTTTAACCTTAAATATATTATCGAATTCGGTTTCGCACATCGCTCAGGAAAAAGACGTGGCTGACCCCCGTTATAATCGAAGATTTAAAATTTTTATGCTGGCGTCGTTGATCGGGATTCTGGCCGTCGTTGGCTATCAGGGAATTGTTGAGAGGAACGCGGTTTTGTATAAAGTGAATCAGCTTCAGTCCAGAATCGAAGAGGTCTCCAGGTCTTCGCTGGTTTCCCAAATGGTTGTGTTGATCGAACAAGATGCGCCCATCAATGAACTCTACTTTTTGCGCGATCAACTTTTGTTGTCATTGGAGGAGCAGAGAGGGGTTCTCTTATTATTGCCTAAGGAAGGTCAGAGTGGCCAGATCTTCTATAAGATTACGCCATGGGATTATAATCAGGAGGATAATACTCCTATTTCTCAATTCCTGAAGAATCTTTTTGTCCCACAAAAGGATGAACGAGCCAGGTTTAAACAACTCATTAAAGATCAGACGTCTTTCGC
>JAGYNW010000009.1 GCA_018399915.1 Candidatus Omnitrophota bacterium | reverse complement strand
CGATGACGATAAAACCAATGATGACACCTAAAACACCGATGATCAGAGGTTCAATCAGACTGGTTAGACTTTCAACAGCCACGTCGACCTGATCGTCATAAAATTCCGCGATCTTAAGCAACATCTTTTCGAGTTGGCCAGATTTCTCGCCTATAGAGATCATCCGTGTGACCATAGGCGGAAAGACCTGGCTCTTCGTTAAAGGTGGCGCCAAACTCTCCCCCTCCTTGACATTGCTTTTCACTGACTCTATAACCTTTTCCAAAACCCGGTTACCTATGGTTTTTTCAACGATATCCAAAGACTCTATGATCGGAACACCGCTTTGCATCAACGTGGCTAATGTTCTGCTGAAGCGGCTGATAGCCACTTTTCGCAACAAATCGCCGAAGATCGGCATTTTTAAAATAAAATCATCAATAATCAATGCCCCTTTATCGGTCTTATGCCATTGTCTGATGCCAAAGCCGATAAGCATAAAAAAACCAACTACAAACAACAAATATTTTTTGAGTATTTCACTGGTGCCGACTAGCAAGAGGGTCATGGCTGGAAGCTCCGAATCAAGCGAATCATATATGCCCGCAAAAGTAGGAACCACCTTAACTAAAAGCAAAATCGTGATGATGATAGCCATTGAAACAACAACGGCCGGATAGATCAAAGCCCCTTTGACTTTTCTTTGCAGCTTCAGTGTCTTTTCCATGTAAGTGGAAATGCGGTCCAGGATGGTACTCAAAACCCCTCCGGTCTCCCCAACTTTCACCATATTGACAAAAAGGGTATCAAAAACCTGCGGATACTTGGCAAAAGCCGCTGATAAACTGCTTCCATGCTGGATGTCCTCCTGAACAGAGGCAAGAACTTTTTTAAATAAAGGATGCGAAACTTGATCGCTTAAGGCATCAAGGCCTTCAAGAATGGGGATGCCGGCATCAACCATTGTCGCAAGCTGTCTCGAAAAGATAACGATTTCATCCGCCTTAACCTTTTTACTTTGAAACGCGCTTTTGCCGGATGAGGCGCTTTTGATCTGTTCAACCGAAATAATGGTCAATCCCCGTTTACGCAACTCCTCAATAACCGCTTCTTTAGTCTCTGCGGAGATTTTACCTGTTACATTACGAAGATCTTTATTTTTAACAACATATTTATATGTATTCATGCGCTATCGATTCAGGCTTAAGATAACCAGCCATTATTTTTCTCAAGATCAACATAAAAACAAACGATTATGACTCTTTTTTAGTCATAACATAGGGAGATCGCCCTATCAATTTCAGTTCTTGTTGCCACAAAAAAAGCGATTTCATGCTGGGTCATAGCTTTAATCTCATCTCTTAGATCAGCATCCAATGGTTTATCCGTTACCAAACTTAAGACATTGCCGACTTTGTCTAAAGGGACAACATGATGTCGTTGCGCGAATTCTTTAGGAATAAGCGACATCACGCTCCGATTGACCTGACATTTATCAATGGCGATATACGGCAAATGGCACTGAATCCCTAAGGCGACCATCACATCACGTTCACTGATAAACCCCATTTTGATAAGTGTATTGCCGACAAAATCCCGTTCTTTTTTTTGGGAGCTCAAGGCCTCATCAAGCTGTTTGCGGTTTACCAACTTCCGATCCAATAGAATTTCACCCAGACGCGGCCTCTTAAATTTTTCATATACGGTCCCGGCCATCATAACACATCTCCTTGTACTTTATTAAATATTAGACATTGAAATCTTTTTTGCAGATACTATAAATATTGAATATATTTAATAAAAATGCCAACTTTATTATAACGCTAAATCTGTTATTGAAAACAACAAAATCAACAAGTTGCAAAGAACCGCTGGCAAACGCTACGCCTTTTTTACTCATTAGCTGCAACTCTCAAAACCTCCTCCAATGTGGTCAGTCCCTGAGAGCATTTATCGATAGCGTCTTGCCACAAAGTGATCATGCCCTGCTTTTCACAGGCATATTGCTTAATATCATCGGATGTCTTTCCCGCCAATAACATATTGCGGACCTCGTCATCGATCTCCAGGATCTCGGTTATTCCCATTCTTCCCCGGTATCCCGTAAAATTGCATTTTTCACAACCAGAACCTGCGTATAAAGGAGGCTTCAATTCTGTTTTTGTTTGTAAATTGGCAATGATCTTTTGTGAATCTGGCACCTCTTTTTTACAATGCGCGCAGATCCGTCGGCACAATCTTTGAGCGCTGACCAACACCAAACTAGAAGCCACCAGAAAAGGCTCAACACCCATATTGACCAATCTCGTCAAGGCTCCGGACGCATCATTGGTGTGAAGGGTAGATAAAACTAGCTGTCCGGTTAACGATGCCTTTATTGCGATATCTGCCGTTTCATTATCCCGGATCTCTCCGACCATAACTATATCCGGGCTTTGCCTTAAGATGGACTTTAATCCTTCAGCAAAAGTCAAGCCGATCTCAGGGTATGCCTGGATCTGGGTCAAGCCCTCGACCAAGTACTCAACCGGGTCTTCAACGGTAATAATATTTTTGTCTACCGTATTCAACACGCTGATCATAGAATAAAGGGAAGTAGATTTTCCGCTTCCCGTAGGTCCTGTGACCAAAATCATTCCAAACGGTTTTCGGATCGCTTCTTTCAGCTTATTCAAAGATAGCTCGGAAAATCCCAATCCATCCAAGCCGACACTCAATTTGTCTTTGTCCAAAACCCGCAAAACAATCTTTTGGCCAAACGTCGTCGGTAATAAAGAAACCCGGAAATCGACTTCTTTGCCTGCCATTTTCAACTTAAACCGTCCGTCTTGAGGAATATGAGTTGTCGTGATGTCCAACCGTGACATAATTTTCATCCTGACGATCACGCCGTTCTGATTCTCCCGGGGAATAGTAAAAATGTCTTTCAAAACACCGTCGATACGGAACCTTACCCGCATGCCCTCGAGTGTTGGTTCAATATGGATATCCGAAGCGCCTTGCTTCAAGGCTTCTTTGAGCAAAAGGTTTACCATGCGGACAATCGGGGCTTTTTCGCTCTCATCGACCTGCATATCCATTTCTTCATCCGTTTCCCTCTCGCTGACGATTTCAAAATCCTCAATCTGAAGATCCTGCGTGATCTCAGAGACAGAAACCTCTTTATCTTCTTCGTAAAAGTTAGCGATTGCTTTGGCGACATCCTCATGCGTGCTCATAACAATATCAATTTCTTTTGAAGTAATATTTTTTAGATCATCAATAGCGAACACGTTCAAAGGATCCGAAGTGGCAATAGTTATAGAGGAATCCGTACAGGAAAGCGGCATGATATGATGCCTGCGGGCCACCCGCTCAGGGACCATATCCTTCAAGGCAGGATTTATCTTGTACTTGCTCAAATTAATAAAAGGGATATTCAATTCTTTAACAAGAAGACTAAAAAGATCGGCTTCTTTAATAAAATCTTTATCGATCAACACCTTGCTAAGGCTACAATTCTGTTTTTTCTGAATCGCCATAGCCTCTTTCAGGTCTTTAGGACTCACACGCTTCAACTCAATCAGTGTTTGGATAATATTATCAATTAAATTCTTTGCCATTATTCTCTTTCAACAGTCCTGTTATTACATTATTTTAAAGGTTCATCCGGCGCTGTGATCCGGATAACTTCTTCCACAGTCGTCAATCCGGCTTTGGCTTTAGCCAAACCATCTTCCCGCATTGTCTGCATCCCTTCCCGGCGAGCGATCTCCTTGATTTTGATCTCTCCGGCACGACTTAAAATAAGGTCCTTTATGGGATGCGATAAAATGAGGATCTCTGTGATTCCCACGCGGCCTTTATAGCCCAGTTTAAAACAATGCTCGCATCCCTTGCCCCTGAACATCGTGACCTTCCGGTGAGAATTCGGTTCAGCCAATCCCAATTTCTCCGCGGCCACATCAGATAAAGTATACGCTTCTTTGCATTGAGGGCATATCCGCCTGATCAATCTTTGCGCGACAATAGCCAAAAGCGAGGAACAAATGAGAAACGGTTCAATCCCCATGTTTTCCATACGGACGATAGAACCCGCTGCGGTTGTGGTATGCAGAGAACTTAAAACCAAATGCCCCGTTAAAGCCGCCTTAACAGCAATATCCAATGTCTCTGAATCGCGTATTTCTCCGATTAAAATGACGTCTGGATCCTGCCGTAAAATTGACCGCAAACTTCGGGAAAATGTCAATCCCATGGATGCCTTGACATTAACCTGATTGGCCCCTTTCATTTGATACTCAACCGGGTCTTCAACCGTTACCAGGTTTTTTTCCGGCGAACTGACATGTTTGAGGATCGAATAAAGTGTCGTGGTTTTGCCGCTTCCTGTCGGACCACAAGCCAGAATCAATCCATGCGGCTTGGCCGCGCATTCTTTCAGCCGCTGCAAAGAAGCTTCTTCAAATCCCAAAGTATCAATGTTAATGGCCTCCCCACTCTGGTCCAAGACGCGTAGACAGACCTTTTCGCCAAAAGCAGTTGGCAAAACATTAACACGGAAATCCACGGATTTATCCTTAGACAAAATAATTTTAAAACGACCATCCTGCGGAAGACGGTGCTCAGAAATATCCAGGCTGGAAATGATCTTAATGCGGGAGACAATCGGAAAATGCAAAGCCTTCGTGATCCGGTCAACCTCCCTGATAATACCGTCCACACGGTAGCGAACCCGCACACACGATTCCATAGGTTCAATAAAAACATCACTGGCTTTAGCATAAACCGATTGCCGGATAATCGTGTCTGTCAATTTTATGATGGGCGCTTCCTCGGCAATCTCTTCAACTTCTCGCGATGGTTGAGATGCCGCCTCCGCCCCCTTAACCAATTCAAGTTCTTCTGTATCTTGTATATCCCGGATTATCTCATCAAAAGTTTCGCCATTCTCCTCTTCTTCAATGGACTCTGGTTCCCTTGTTTCTTTATCCGTGATGTAATACTTCTCTATAGTCGCAGTGATATCCGAAGCGCGGCTGATGATAGGATTGATCTGGTAACCCGTAACTAATTTAATATCATCAATGACAAAAATATTTAGCGGGTCCACCATGGCCAAAGTCATATAATCGCCCATCAAGGAAATAGGCATGATCTGATATTTAACAGCCATGTTTTTGGGAATAAGGGCAATAACTTCAGGAGGAATATCCAGACGGGTAATATTAATGACGGGAAGCTGGAGCCCCTCACTCAATACCTGAGTAAGCGAATCCTCATCGATCAATTTAAGATGGACAAGGATTTTACTTAGCTCTCCACCTTTATTCTTCTGATAGTCAATGGCTTTTTCAAAATCCTTCGGTGAAATTAACTTATCTCTCAGGAGGATTTCTTTTAGACGATCTTTCAATGAAGTCATATGACTATTTATAATATTTTTCGATTGATTGTTTTATATCCGTTGTCGTCGACACAAACACTTGCACCAGACACCCGCTCAATAATTCAATATTCTCAACAGCCTCCGTATTTAACGGATCCGACATAGCCAGAGTCAAACTTCTGCCGATCTTATCAATAGGGATCAGAGTGTATTCTTTACAAATCCCTTCCGGGACCGTATTGATAACCTCTGGGTCTATCTCATAATTGGATAAAGGCAGATATGGGAATCCGTATTGACAGGTCAAAGCTTGCGCGATATCCTTCTCGGTGGCGAAATTCATATCCACTAATATCTGCCCGATCAGGCCTCTCTGGATTTTCATCCTCTCCAAAGCCTTATCAAGCTGTTCTTGTGTGATGATATTCCGTTCTAAAAGCAACTGTCCTAATGGTTTTTTAGATATCCTTTTATAATGAAGCATGCATACTTTTCCGAATTGGCATATTGATAAAAAAACTTAAATTTATATTCTTTTAAGATCAAGCTCTTGTCGCATTTTGATTTTACTATAGAAGAAGGCGGTTCACAATTAATTAAATAAAAAGAAATTTATTTCTGCCCCTCAAATGCCCCCAGCCTCAGGCCTTTCTTTCCCGGCTAACCCCGCAGAGAAAATCCTCACAAAACAGAGAAAAAAAATAATTTGATCACACCGGCCTTATAAAAATGGTTTTGCTCGCTGAGTAAATTTTTCTAATGCCCGGCACTAAAAAATAGTTCTTCGCTTACTCAAATTCAATAAAAAGCCCATCATGATAATAAAAATAAGAAAAGAAGACCGTCCATAGCTGACCAAAGGCAACGTTAATCCAACAATAGGAAATAATCCTATGACCATGCCGATATTAATAATTACTTGAAGCGTTAAAATAGATACGATGCCTATGCAAACCAGCATGCCGAACTTATCCTTAACTTGTTCGGATACCAAAAGGCAATAACGGATCAAGGAAAAATAACAATAAACAAGGACCATCGTTCCGATCAAACCCCATTCTTCCCCGATAACCGAAAAAATAAAATCTGTATGCCGCTCAGGAAGAAAATTAAGCTGATTTTGTGTCCCTGACAACCAGCCCTTTCCCCAAAATTGCCCTGAGCCTACAGCCGTTTTAGATTGAATGATCGTATAACCAGCACCTAGAGGATCAATATTGGGATTGAGAAAAACCAAAAGACGATCTTTCTGATAATCTTTAAGAATGTTCCAGGCAAAGGGAACCACCGAAAGGCAGGCCAAGGAAAAGCCGATAATATAACGGTATTCCAATCCGCTGGCAAAAAGCATGCCGAAAAAAATGCCAAACATCAATAAAGCCGTCCCTAAATCCGGTTGTTTAAAAATCAGAAACATGGAAATTCCTGTTAAAAATAGAGGAAAAAACAGATCCCGCAAAATCAACTGGGTTTTGTTCATAAAACCAAAAGTTAGCACCGAACGCTGCGTGGCAAAATAACGGCCTAGGAATAAGACCAAAGAAAGTTTGGTCAGCTCCGATGGCTGGAAACTGATACCGCCTATAGTAAGCCAGCGCCGCGCACCCAAGGCATCACGGCCGCTAACCAAAACCAGGATCAACAATAAAATATTAATTGCATACAAAATATAGGCGCCATCGAAAAATTTTCTGTAATCAATACGACCGACAACATACATAATAAAAATGCCCACCGCCGCACAAAAAAGCTGATCATAGAAAATCCCTCTGGACACTCTAACATTTCCTGTGGTTGCACTGTACAACGCGACTAGCCCAATCAAAATAATAGCTATCGTATAAACCCAAATTTTCAGATTCAAATCTCTTCTCATAATACAAACATTATTTATTCTTCTTTTACCTTTATATCTTTTTATTCTTTTGAAGTGTTAGCAAGAATTCCCTGCCCAGGATACAGGCATTCTGACTGGAACCGCCATGTTCCAGGAAAATACAAAAAGCCAATTTTTTCTGCCCTGTTATCAAATACCCCACGAACCAGGCATGATGTTCCTTATCCGGAGAAGACTGTGCGGTCCCCGTCTTGCCTGCGATATACAAACCGTCAATATCCAGAACATGGGCGGTACCAGAATAGTCCGTAACCGTTGCAACTAAAGCCTTTTTGATTATGCGAAAAACACTTTTATCGATCATAAGCTGCCTCTCAAAGTCAAATTTTTGTGTCGTGATCCCACCGATCTCTTTGATCACATGCGGCTGCACCTCTATGCCCTCGCTTACAACCGTAGCCATCATCTTGACTAATTGGATCGGAGTGGTCAAGACATCCCCTTGCCCGATAGACAGATTCAATGTGTCTCCTGTATACCATCTCCTGTTTGCCGAAAGAAGGCCTTCCTTCTGGGAAGGCACCCTTCCTGTAGACTCAAAGGGAAGATCAATGTGGGTCTGTTTCCCCAATCCCAACAAATGCGCATACTGACTGATCTTCTCTGACCCTAACATTTTGCCTAAATGATAATAATACACATTGCATGAATGGATCAGCGACTCAGCTAAATTTTGACTCCCGTGAACATGCGTGCAGCCAAATCTGATTCCCGCTAATTCATAATACCCTTTGCAATCAAACGACGTTTGCGGCTTTATCGCTTTACTATCCAGCCCACAAATAGCCACCGGCACCTTAAAAACAGAGCCCGGGGGGAAAAGTCCTGTGATCGCCCTGTTCAAAAATGGAGAATTCGGATTCTTAAAAATATAAGCGGATTTCCTGCGTTTTTCCCTGTTCACAAAAATGTTTGGATCATAAGCGGGTGAACTGGCCATGGCCAAAACCTCTCCAGTGGTAATATCCATCATGATGATAGCCCCTTTTTTCCCTCGCAACAGAGCTTGTGCCGTCTCATTAATTTCGCTGTCAATCGTTAATGTGATATCCTGACCTTTTTTCGGTTCTTTTAGACTCAACAAACGTACTTGTTCACCACGGCTGTTAACTTCGATCTGGATCCCGCCTTGATCCCCCTTAAGATAACTATCATAATATTCCTCAACACCTGTCTTCCCGATAATACTTTGATAAGAAAAGCCATATTCTTTAAGCCGTCGTTTTTGAGACCTATTGATCTTGCCTGTATATCCCAGGACATGGGCTGAGTTATCCTCCAGCGGATAGATCCGCTTAAAACCTTTCTGAATAAAGACGCTGGGAAAACGATACTTATTCTCTTCGATATTGACCGCCTGACTCCATTGAATATCTTCAACAACGGCAACAGGCGTAAACGGAGTGAACTTCTTTTGATTATAAGTCCGGACAAGTTTTTCAACTTCCATTTCCAGGATTTCGCTTAAAAAAGAGAAAAGTTTATCCTTATCTAAAATATCCTGCGGAGTAATCATAACATTATAAGAGACCTTATTATCTGCTAAGATCCTGCCATGTCGGTCTTTGATCCTTCCCCGCAAGCCTTCTAAGGCCACAACGCGAATCCGATTATTTTTGCTTATTCTGAAAAAATAGGGGCCTTGAATGATCTGAACATAAAACAGGTTCACAACAATAGCCGCAAAAAGGATAAAAATGATTATACGGATAATTTTAATGCGCATTTTTTCAATTGTTTAAAGATTGGGATTGAAAGCAATACGGTCATGACCATCTCCGGAAGCAGCACATATCTGACCGCACTCAAGAAACTTAAATTCACGACATTGAATTGCAAAGCATACTGGACAATGAAATTAAAAAGGCAGACCAAACAGACAATAAGCACCTGAGTAAGCCAGGAAAACTCATGAAAGATATATTTCTGCATATAAGAAATAAACAGCGCACAGGCCAAAAACGAGAACATATTAATCTCCACGGGATGAATGCTAAAACTGTCTTTGATGAACCCCGCCACCAGCGCGGCCCAAAGGGCATGATATTTACCGAAGTTCAACGCAATGAAGACCACCAAGAGAAGAAGCAAGTTAGGCACGAAATCTTTCCCGATAAAGTTAAACCAAAAAAACTCCACAAAAAACAAAATCGCTGCCAATAAAACAATTATGATGATTTTTTTCATTGAATCTTCCCGAATATTTATCTTTTAATGACCAGCACCTCTTCCAGGCTGGAAAAGGAAACATACGGCTTGACAATAAACTTGTTCGCGACTCCGTCATCGCTTTTATTAACCGATTCAATATAGCCCACAAACAAACTTTCCGGAAAGGACGAGCTCAGCTTTGAAGTGATCACTTTATCGCCTATACGGATATCCGCATCATCACTGACATATGCCAACTGACATTTGCCTTGCAAGGTGCCGGAAACCAATGCGTTCTCACGCGGCCTTTTCACTAAAACAGTGACACTGAACTGAGGATCGGTGAGCAACATAACTTTACTTTGATGCTCTCCGGTTTCCACAACCCTTCCTACAACCCCCAGATCATTGACAACGGGAAGTCCTTCCGTAATACCGTCCTCTTTCCCTTTATCGATAATGATTGCAGAGTTCCACTGAGAAGGTTCCCTTCCGATAACGGTGGCAACAACCGCTGAATAGACCAATTTCCTTTTAAAGTCCAAAAGACGCTGGAGCCGTGTATTCTCTAAGATGATCTCTTCCTGGCCCATTAAGCGGGTTTTTAGAACATTTACCTCTTGCTTAAGCTTTTTATATTCATCAAAAGTCCGATGATAATATAAGAGTTTTTTGCCTTCTAAAAACAAACCTGATAAAAATTTAACCGGTCCAGAAGAGCCATTGAGAAAACCATAATGGAAGGAAGATAAAATTTGCGTACGGGAAAAAAGAACGAGGGAAAAGATTAAAAACAAAAAAATAAGTATATATTTATGTCTATTTCTATTCACAGTGCTTTGACCAAAGAAATAAGACCATAAACAATAGATAATCGATTCTTGCAATATGCCTTCTATGGTCTATGGTCTTTACTGATAATTTTAAAAATCTAATTTGGTTGGAACAACGATCCGGCGCCTTAAACGGGCGGACATATGCAACATTTGTCCTGTCCCCAAAACAACCGCGGTCAAAGGATCATCCGCAACGTGCACAGGAAGACCGGTCTCTTCCGCGATCCTTTTATCCAGACCGCGCAATAAAGAACCGCCGCCGGCCATAACGATCCCGTGATCAATAAGGTCTGCCGCTAATTCCGGAGGAGTCTGTTCTAAAGTCGATTTGGACGCATCCACAATAGCCTGTACTGGATCATGAAGTGCCTCTCTGATCTCAACAGAAGTAATGGAAATGGTTTTTGGCAGGCCTGAGATCAAATCCCGTCCCCGAACATCCATATTCAACTCTTCTTCTAAAGGATACGCCGACCCGACACGGATCTTTATTTCTTCAGAAGTTCTTTCGCCGACCATGAGATTATACGTTTTTCGTAAATATTCTACAATGGAGTCATCCATCTCATCCCCTGCAATCCGTATTGATTTGGCATAAACCAAACCACCTAAAGAAATAACCGCAAATTCCGTAGTCCCGCCACCAACATCAATGATCATATTCCCGGCAGCTTCTGCAACCGGTAATCCCACACCAATGGCCGCAGCTTTGGGTTCCTCAATAAGTTCAACGGATCTGGCCCCGGCTCTTTCTGCGGAATCGCGAACAGCGCGTTTTTCAACTGCGGTTATACCGGAAGGAATCGCAATAACCATCGAGGGCCGTACAAGCACTTTTCTTTTATGAACCTTTTTTATGAAATATTTTAACATTGCTTCGGTGACCTCAAAATCAGAGATGACTCCGTCTTTCATTGGCCGGATGGCGGAAATATTGCCTGGCGTGCGGCCTAACATTTTTTTCGCCTCTTCCCCTACCGCCTCAACCTTATTTGTGTTTTTCATGATGGCTACAACCGAAGGCTCACAAAGAACGACCCCTTCCCCTTTTACAAAAACCAAAGTGGTAGCTGTCCCTAAATCAATACCGATATCATTTGAGAATAAACCTAAAACATAATTCAGGAGCTTTTTGAAGATCTTTAGAATTTTTTGTAACATTAACGGTCCCTTTAGGATGAGAATATTAGATTATTTTGATTTATCCATTCAAACGCGAAAAAAGACAAACAAATAACAGGAGTAATGATATATGAAAAGGTCTCTACTGTCAATCAGTTTTTGCCGGTGGGAATAATAAGAAAAGTAATTATTAATATAAATATTTAAAGAGTATTTTTCTTTTTGAGTTTAACACCTAATGACTGTAAATCCTTTATGAATCCGGGATAAGACTTGTTTGCACATTGTATATCCTTAACGATCACACCCAGTTTCGCGCCTAGCACACTAAAGGCCATGGCCAGGCGATGGTCATAATGCGGATCCAAGATGCAATCTGTGTTATAATTCTTCTGCGGCATAATGATCAATTCATTTTGGGTCTCTTTGACGTTTGCGCCAATCTTTAAAAGCTCTTTACGCAAATCACTGATCCTGTCCGACTCTTTGACCCTGGCATGTGCGATATTGTAAAGCCTGGTTTTACCTTTCGCGAATAATGCGGCGATAGCCATAATCGGAACCAGATCCGGACAATCTTTCAACGAAAAATTCCCTCCCTTGAGTTGGCAAGGCCCTTTGATCCTTAAATATTTTGCTGTTTTCTGAAACTTTGCACCCATTCTCCGCAAAAGCGGAATGATATTACCATCTGCCTGGACCAAATCATCTCTTAAATTCCCCGCCAATTTAACGTCAGATTCCATTAAAAGAGAAGCTACCGTTAAGAACGCCGCTAACCCATAATCCGAAGGTACTTCAAAATTTCTCAGACCCTTAAAACGTTGATTCCCGGGTATTTTGTACGCTCTTTTTCCCTGAGAATGAATCTCTATCCCGGCTTTTTTCAAAATACTCAGGGTCATTAAGATGTACTGATAAGAAACCACTTTTTTCCCTGTAATCTTTAAACTGGTATCATTCGCTAACAGCGGGGCCGTAATCAGCAAAGAGGAAATAAATTGCGAACTCAAAGAACCATCAATCTCTACTTTGCCGCCTTTAAGCCCTCCGGCTGCGATCTTGATAGGTACGCTTTCGTTTTTTCCCGTACCTTCAATAAAAACACCCATCTCTCTCAAGGTCTGTGTTAAAAATAAATTCGGTCGTCCGCGCAATGTACCCCGTCCCTCAATAATGGAAGATTCCTTCTGCATAGATAAAAGCGGCAAAAGGAACCGCAGAACTGTTCCGGACTCATTCACATTGATCTTTCTTACGACTTTCCGTTTTTCCGGAGGAATGATGTCCCAGGAATTGGAACTCCGGGCAAATACGCCTGTGCCTAAGGCCTTGGCAACATTCATTGCCACTTTGACATCATCACAGTCTGATGGATTTGTTATGATTGATCTGCCCCCACAAGAGGCAACGATAAAAGCCCGGATAGAATAAGATTTTGAGGCAGGAAGAAGGACTTTGCCTTCTAGTTTAGAAGCTGGTTTTACGATAAGGTTCATTTTTTCACTACGACTTTATCATTGGGGCGGATAACCTGGATAGAAAAAGGAGGAACCAGATCCGCCGCAGACATTTCAGGATGAGTCCTTGTCACCTTGATATCTCCTAAATAAGTTCCCGCCCTGAGAACGGAAAGCGACATATCCGTTTTTATTCCATCCTTTTCGCCTAAATTAAGAATAACGAATTCCGTATCTTTATCTACACTTAAGATCCTTCCTTCTGACAACGATTTAGGCGCGATCACGATCTTATCTAGATTGATACCTTCATCAACCGTAAGAACATCCGGTTGCATTTCTACGGGTGGGGGAGCCATAGACTGCTGTCGTTTTAACTTATCCTCTAATGCCTTTTTCTGAGTTTCAATATCTTTGATCATTTGGCGCAATTCTTCTTTGGTCTGGACCTCTTTGCCAAGTTTTTCTTCAAGCACAGAGGCTTTTTCACTAATTTTCTTTAATTCCTCCTTAAGCGTCTGCTCGGTTTGTTCTTTTTCTTTAGCGACCTTGGTTAACTGGGCCTTGGTTTCATTATATTTATTCGTCATCTCTTCTCGCAAACCTGTTTCTAACTCCAACTCATCCAACAAGCTATTGATACGTTGATCTGCTTCTTTGTTCTTCTCCTCAAGTATAAAATTTTTCTTTTTCACATCCTTAAGATCATTTTTTAAATTCAATTCTGAAAGCTTAAGGACCTCTATCTGTTCTTCCGCCTTTTTTCTTTTTTCGATCTCTTTCTGAAAAATAAATATCGACATGGCTGTCAAAGAAATGAGTAGGATTGCAATTATTACTAAGAAGATAACCAGCGTTTTGCCTGAAGAATTCATTTTACGTCCTCACCTGTAAAAATAGGTTTAAAATTATGATTATAAAAATCCCTGCAATTGTATTCTTATTATAACGAAAATTATACGTAAGTAAAGATTCTTGTTGTATTTATAAAATATCCCTATAAAAGACATCAGCTATCATTGCTGGATTGTGCTCAAAAATTCAGGAGGGGTTCGGGTGGAAAATTCGATATATTTTTTTGTGCGCGGGTGACTGAAGCCTATGGACTGCGCGTGCAGAGCAAGCCTTCCATAAGACCTTTTATTGCCATATTTATCATCACCCAAAATAGGATGTTTGATATAAGCAGAGTGAACCCTCAACTGATGGGTTCGTCCTGTTTTGGGAAAAAAAGATACCAGCGTCATATTATGCGCCCGCTTGATTACTTTATAATAAGTCACCGCCTCTTTCGCGGAATCATCAAACTTGACCTTGCGTTTGCCAAAGGATTGCGGATGTTTTCCCAAAGGTGCGTCAATAACTCCCTCTTCGAATTCTATCTCTCCTTCAACTAAAGCCACATATTTCTTTTTGACCAAACGCCTCTGAAATTGTTTTGCGAGCCTGGTGTGCGTAATATTATCTTTCGCGACAATTATCAAACCAGACGTCTCCTTATCCAGACGATGAACAATCCCCGGCCGGATCTCTTCGTTCACATGGGATAAATTCACGGAATAATGAAGCAATGCGTTAACCAGGGTACCGTGATAACATCCGCTGGCCGGGTGCACCACCATCCCGATGGACTTATTAATAACAAGCAAAAACTCATCTTCATAAAAAACATCCAGAGGAATGTCCTCAGGGGAAACGTATTGTTCTGTTAGAAAGTCCGGCGGGATCTCAACATGGACCTCTTCCTGCGGATTGACTTTATAATTCGGCTTAAGCACTTTTTCGTTTACGCGCACATGGCCGAAATCGATCAGTTTTTTTGCGAAAGTCCTCGATGGGATTTCCTCTAAGGATTGGCATAAAAAAACATCCAAACGCTGACTTGCCTGCTCAGAGCGGACTTTAAGAATAAACTGCCCCATATCAACCTCT
This sequence comes from Candidatus Omnitrophota bacterium, assembly GCA_018399915.1. Classification (GTDB taxonomy): domain Bacteria; phylum Omnitrophota; class Gorgyraeia; order Zapsychrales; family Zapsychraceae; genus M55B153. The sequence continues at coordinate 6,566 of JAGYNW010000009.1, read as the reverse complement.
CTCTTTCGGAGGACCGCGATGGATGACCCAGGCTCTGAGGCTGAAGGCAACAGCCAAGATTCCCAGACAAACCCACTGAAAAACACTTAATCCGGCAAAAAAGGCATAATGGTCCGCACGGAAAAACTCAACGATAAAGCGCAAAACCGATGCCAACACCAAATAAAGGACAAAAACATCGCCTGGGCGCGCCTTAGCGCGATAGGCGCGCAAAAACAAAAAAACAAAAAAAAGCCCTATGGTTGAATACAATTGCGTGGGATGAAGACGCGCGTCATGCACAGGAAAATAAATGCCCCAGGAAGCTTCCTTGCCGTAACAACACCCATTCAAAAAACACCCGACCCGTCCGATGGATTGGCCTAAGGCCAGATAGGGCGCGCTCAGGTCCAAAACTCTCACAGGATCCCATTTTTTCATTCTTACAAAAATGATCCCGACAATAGTTCCGGCGATCAGACTGCCCTGCCAGGCGAGTCCTCCATGATGCACCATAAGGATCTCAACAGGATTGTCTAGAAAATATGGGAAATTCAAGATCACAAAAAAAATCCGGGCTCCCAGGATGCCCCCCAGGACAACCCAAAAGATCATATCCAGAAACGTATCCATTGAAAACTCTGTGCCTTGAATATCCCGGGATAATAAAAACCCGCAGACCATAACAGCCAAAGCCAGCAACAGCCCGTAAGAATAGACCGTTAGGGGACCTATTTGGAAGATAATTGGAAACATTTTATTGCGATAATGATTGCGCCGATAGTGATCGCACTATCCGCGATATTAAAGACCGGCCAAATACGGAAATCTAGAAAATCAACCACATGGCCATAGATGATCCTGTCGACAAGGTTTCCCACGGCTCCGCCGAGGATGAGAGAAAAACCAAAGATGTAGGGACGGGTCAATGCCTCATTATTGTATCGGTAATAAAAGATATTGAAAACCAGAAGAATAATAACAATTATGGGGATAATAATAAAAACCACCCCGTGATCCTTGAACAAGCCAAATGCGATCCCGGTATTATATTGAAGCGTAATATGAAAAACATCCTTGATTACGGGGACATATTCCCCCAAAGACAGCTGGCTTAAAATGTAACCTTTAGTCACACGGTCAAGCCAGATAATAACGGCGGTGATGGTCAAACAAAAGAGGATATCAATCTTTGATCTTTGCATTATTTTTTGTGATTACCCATAGAAAAAAGGTGCGCGGTTTGGGCATATGAAATGCACTTGTCAGCTTGCCCTGTCAGGAAGAAAAAAACTAACGTCTGATATTTTCTTTTTCTTCCAATTCTTCCTGGTATTTCAGGCAGTGCTCCGCGTAAGGAATGGCTTTTAAACGCGCCTGGGAAATAGGCTTTCCGGTACCCAAACAAAGTCCATAGGTACCGTCCTGGATCCTTCTCAAGGCTGCTTCGATCTTTTGGAGGATCTCTCTTTCATTGGACGCCAACCCCAGATTAAACTCTCTGTCATACATATCCGTGGCAACATCTGCCATATGCAAAACATGGCCGGACACATCTCCGGAATCCTGATTATCAGAATCCTGCGACATGTTATAAATGTCATGGATGATAGATTCTTTCAATTTCAAAAGAAGCTTTTTATAATATTCCAGTTTTTTCTTATCCAGTTTTTTATTAGGCACTGATAATCTCCTTTACTATTACTGTGCATCTTCTACACAATGTTGGATGTTCCTGATCTTCACCTAAATCCGCAAAATAATTCCAACACCGACTACATTTTTCCCCATCCGCCAATTCAATCGTTATTTCTAAAGAGGGAAATTCTTCGCTCAATCCCTGCTTTACCTTTTCCACTTCTTGAACTTTTGATTGCGAAACAATAAATATAGAATTTAAAATATTCTGGTGTCCTGTCAAATATTCCAAAGTCTCCTGATCGGAAGACTTAAAAATAATCCTTGCCTGCAAGGAGCTTCCGATGGCCCCTTCTCTCCGCCTGTCTTCCAGGGCTTTCAAAACATAAGGCCTTAACGCAACAAGCTTTTGAAACTTTTCATTATATTGTTCATTCATCCACTTTCCCGGAACTTCTGTCCATGGTAATAAATGAACACTTTCCACCGCCGCAAAAGCAGCGCTTTTGGGCATATGTGAATAAATCTCTTCAGCTGTAAAGCTTAAAATCGGAGCCATGATTCTTACCAAATAGTCCAATATATGAAAAAGAACACTTTGCGCGGATAACCTTTCCCGCGATTTAGTTGCGGAAGTATACAGTCTATCTTTTAAAATGTCAAGATAAAAACTGGACAGATCCTCATTACAAAAAGCATATAACGTTTTATAGACTTTTGCAAACTCATAATCATCAAAATGCTTCCGGATTTTGGTAACCGCCTGGCCCAATCGGTAAAGGGCCCATTTATCCACCTCCAAAAGATCTTCGTAAGAAAGTAAATCTTCAGACGTATTGAAGTCATATAAATTCCCTAACAAATACCGGAAAGTATTCCGGATCTTGCGGTAGGCATCGATCAGCCTGTCCAGGATTTCTTTGGAAACCCGGATGTCCTCATTATAAGAACTCGAGGCCACCCATAAGCGCAGGATATCAGCGCCACTGTTCTTCATAATATTCAAAGGCGATATCACGTTCCCGGTAGATTTAGACATTTTGCGGCCATCACCATCCACAACAAACCCGTGGGTCAAGATCTCACGGTAAGGGGCTCGCCCTTCCATAGCCACAGCCGGGATCAAAGATGATTGGAACCACCCCCGATGCTGATCTGATCCCTCCAAATACAGGTCGATAGGTAAATCTAGACCCATTTTTCCTTTTACCACTGCTTGATGACTTACACCTGAATCAAACCACACATCAAGAATATCATTAGTTTTAACAAAATCTGTCTTGCCGCATTGCGGGCATTGCGTTTGCGCGCCTAAGAACTCCCGGCTCTCTTTTTCAAACCAGATATTCGTTCCTTTTTCCTTAACCTGTTGTGCCAATGATTCAATGACCTCTGTAAACAATGTCCTCTCCCCACAACTTTGACATTCCAACGCCGGTATAGGTACCCCCCAATATCTTTGCCGGGATAAACACCAATCCGGACGCCCTGCGATCATGCCCAGAATCCGGGCTTCCCCCGCCTCAGGGATCCATTTGACCCGGTTAATCTCACTGATCAAATTCTCGCGCAAGCCCTTATGATCGATTTTTAAAAACCATTGCCTGGTCGCTCTGAAGATGATGGGTTTTTTACAACGCCAACAATGCGGATAAGAATGGCGGATATCAGCCGACGCCAGAAGGACCCCTTGCTTGTTAAGGTCATCAATGATCATTTGATTCGCCTTAAATACATGCTCTCCGGCATAGGCCCCGGCTTCTTGCGTGTAACATCCCCTGTCATCAACCGGCATGATCACATCTAAATCATAACGCCTCCCGGTTTCATAATCATCCTGTCCATGTCCGGGCGCGGTGTGCACAAGCCCCGTACCATCTTCTTTTGTCACATAATCCGCGCTAACTACCTGACAATTCTCCCTGAGCCCAAAAGGATGCGCGTAGACAAGCTTAGTCAATTGATCACCTGGCAATGTTTTTAAAACTTTGACATTTTCCCAGACAATACCGGCTTTTTCCAGCACCGGTTTACTCAAGCCTTCTTCAATGATCAGAATTTCGTCACCGATATCTAAAAATAAATAGGTGAATGACTCATGAACCGCCACTGCCACATTCGCGATTAAGGTCCAAGGGGTGGTGGTCCATATCAGTAAAGATACTTTTTTATCCGGCAGACCGGAAACACATTGCGGATTATTGACTTGAAACTTAACAAAGACCGATGCGGATGTGTGATCTTCATACTCGACCTCGGCCTCAGCCAAGGCGGTTTCACAGCTATAACACCAATTAACCGGTTTTAGTCCGCGGTAAACATATCCATCCTGATTCAACCTGGCTAAAGATTTCAGGATCCAGTATTCATACTCCGGATCCAATGTCAGATAAGGATCCTCCCATTGACCGAATATCCCGAGCCGTTTAAATTGATCACGCTGAATACCTACATAATTCAGGGCATAATCATACGCTTGCTTGCGGAACGCCACGCAATCAACCTGAGATTTATGCTTCTTGAGTTTTTTCAACAATTGATGCTCAATAGGAAGGCCGTGGCAATCCCATCCCGGCACATAAAGACTGTCAAAACCGTTCATTGTCTTATACTTCACAATAATATCTTTCAATATCTTATTGAGGGCATGCCCCATATGGATATCCCCATTGGCATAGGGAGGACCATCATGCAGGGTATATTGTTTTTTGCCGTGAGATTGAGCGCGGATCTTTGCATACAAGCCTTCCTTCTCCCATTGCTCAATAAGCGCAGGCTCTTTATTGACCAAACCGGCCTTCATGGAAAAACCTGTTTTGGGCAGGTTGAGTGTACTTTGATAATCTACTTTCTCAGTCATTTGTAATCACACCTTTTTTGCATTAACGATACTTTATCGTCCCGACTTTACGGGACACTGATTTGATATCTTTCGATCCGGATCTAAAACCTTACCGCAAATACCGGCCGATAATAACATCCAATTCCCTCTTTTTATTTTCATGGATATGCGTGGGATCAGTCACGATCGCATTTTTCAGGGCATCTTGGGCAGAGAACTTCTCGATCTTTTCGATCTGCGGAATCGCGATATCCAAAACCTTTTTCGCGTTTTTAATATTATTATTTAAATTATTGATGATCATCTCAACGGTTACCTGTTCATGATCCGCGTGCCAACAATCATAGTCGGTAACCGATGATAAAGTCGCGTAAGAAATCTCCGCCTCCCTGGCTAATTTTGCCTCGGTAAAGTTAGTCATGCCGATAATATCCATACCCCAACTGCGGAACAGATTCGATTCCGCCTTGGTCGAAAATTGCGGGCCTTCCATGTTAACATAGGTCCCCTTCTCATGGACTGTGACACCGGCTTTTTTACAAGATTCAATCAGGATCCGGGTCAATTCCGGAGAGACCGGCTCTGCCATGGGGACATGCGCCACGATGCCTCCGGAAAAGAAACTGGCTTGACGGCAACGATTGGTGCGGTCCAAAAACTGGTCCGGCACGACAAAATCCATGGGCTTGATCTCCTCTTTTAAACTGCCGCAGGCAGAGACCGAAACAATGGCCTTCACGCCCAGCCGTTTCATGACAAAGATATTGGCCCGGTAATTGATATCGCTGGGACTGATCCGGTGGCCCTTGCCGTGCCGTGATAAAAAAACCACTTCAACGCCGTGAAAATCTCCGGTCTTAAAACTATCTGAAGGTTGGCCAAACGGTGTGTCCATAAACGATTGTTCTTCGACATTTTCGATCCCTTCCATATGATAAAGCCCGCTGCCACCAATAATCCCGATTTTTGCCATGATCTTTTCCTCCTGTTTATCTTGAAAGTTCTTTCGCCCTTTTCCTGGCGGCCTTTAATGCGTCGATGAAAACCTTGTCATACCGCACATCCTGGGCCATCAATATTTCTAAGGCCGCAAAAGTGGTGCCGCCTTTCGATGTTACCTTTTCTCTTAATTCCTGGGGATCTTGCCGCGAATCCATCAATAAATGCAAACTGCCCTCTATGGTCTTAAGGACCAATTGCCGCGCTACCTCATTGGAAAAACCCACTTTCCGGGCCGCCTGCATATATTGCTCGACAAAAAGGAAAAAATAGGCCGGCCCGCTTCCGGAAACCGCTGTTACCGCGTCGATCATCTTTTCTTCCACCTGCAGAACCTCGCCAATACAACCAAATATCCCTTTGACCCGCGCGATATCCTGACGCGTTGCCTGCGCCCCTTGACAAATTCCGGTTATTCCCTGCTGTACCTGAACAGGCAAATTCGGCATTGCCCGGACCACTCTGACCTTTCCGCCTAAACGTTTTTCAATATAACGGGTCGTTATGCCCGCGGCAATCGAAACCACCAGTTTCTGCCGCCCCATGAAGGGTTTCATCCGGCCAAGCAGGTCTTCAAAACCCTGGGGTTTAACCGCAAGGATAATGATATCGGAAACCTCCATTAATCCTTCTAAATCGGTCAAGGCGACTTTGTATCGCCGTCGCAATTTTTGGCTTTTCCTCTTGTCAGTTTCACAAACATACACAAAAAACTTAGACCAAATTCCGGCTACGATGGCTGCCCCCATATTGCCTGCGCCGATGATCCCGACATTCAAATCTTTTTTAATTGCCATCATCTTCCTTTCAAGCGAACAAAGCCCTGCCGACCCTTAACATTGTAGATCCTTCTTCCAAGGCGATCTCAAAATCGGCGGTCATTCCCATCGATAAATATTTCATCTCAACGGAAGGGTGCTTCACGTATCGGTCTTTAACCGCATCAAAAATCTGCTTGAGGTCCTTAAAACACTGACGTATAACATCTTGATCATCTACAAAAGGCGCCATGGTCATCAATCCCTGGATGCGGACATGTTCCAACCGGCAAATTTCTTCTATAAGTCCAAAAACCTGATCCGGAGCCAATCCGTATTTTTGTTCCTCA
>JAGYNW010000089.1 GCA_018399915.1 Candidatus Omnitrophota bacterium | reverse complement strand
ATTGTGACGCAGCTTTTGATCAATCGGGGAGTTGTTGATCCTTTTGAGGCTGAGCAGTTTCTCAAATGTGAGATTTCTGAACTTTATGATCCGTTTCTGATGAAAGATATGGACCTCGCTGTTAACCGGATAAAGCTTGCGGCAAAAGAAAAAGAAAAAGTAATGGTTTTCGGCGACTACGATGTTGATGGGGTAACTTCATCGGCGATTTTGTACAATGTTCTCACACGTTTGCAGATCGAGGTGGTGAATCATATTCCTCACAGGATGGATGATGGATACGGGTTGAATGATGATGTGATCCGGCAAGCCAAAAAATGCAATGTTTCTTTATTGATAGCTGTTGACTGTGGCATTACGGCTATTGAGCAAGTCCGGGCGATGAATGAAAAGGGATTGGATGTGATCATTTTTGATCACCATGAGCCTTCCTCTGAAGGGATTCCCGATGCGGTCGCTGTTGTGGATCCAAAGAGGCCAGATTGTCCTTATCCCTTTAAGCATTTAGCCTCTGTGGGGCTTGTTGCGAAGCTAGCCATGGCTGTTTTCGGGGAAATAGACGAGGAGACTCTGGGACTGACGGCATTGGGAACTGTCGCGGATGTTGTCCCTTTACGAGGAGAAAATCGGATTCTTGTTAAAGAAGGATTGGTAAAGCTTGAGTGCATCAATAATAAGGGCCTGATTGCTTTGATCGAGATTGCAAAGATTAAGAATAAAAAATTGAATAATTTTCATATTGGGTTTGTTTTAGGTCCAAGGCTCAATGCGGCCGGACGTATGGATTCGGCTCATGAGTCATTGAGTTTGTTGTTAACTAAGGATGAAAAGCAGGCGCATGAATTAGCGGCTAAGTTAGATAGACTTAATAATGAACGTAAGAAAATACAAAATGATATTATTAAAGAGGCCCTTGAGATCGTTGAGAGAGAAATTAATTTTCATGAGCATAAGGTAATTGTGATTAGCAAGGAGGGGTGGCATAAAGGTCTCTTAGGTATAGTGGCATCACGAATAACAGAAAAGTATTACAGGCCAACGATCATTATTTCTTTGGAAGATGGTGTGGGTACGGCGTCGGCAAGATCTATCCAGGGATTTCATCTGCATGAGGCGCTGTCTCATTGTAATCAATACTTGGAGAGGTTTGGTGGGCATAAAGGCGCGGCCGGCTTGACAATTAAAGAAGAGAATATTGATTGTTTTCGTGATTTGATTAATGATGTAGCCAAAGACAGCTTAGAAATAAAAAAATTAGTGCCTACTCTTTTGGTAGATTGCCTTTTGCGTTTAACGGATTTGAATATGGATTTGGTTTCCATTATTAATGGGATGGATCCCTTTGGAGAGGGAAATCCGGAACCTGTTTTTTATACGAAAAATTTACGGCTTAAGGGGAAGCCGCGTTTGATGGGTCGGGATACCATTAAATTTTGGGTAACGGATGGAGAAAGGGTTATTTCTGCAATTGGGTTTGGTATGGCCAGTTATAATGCTATGGTTTTATCAGCCGAGAAGATGGATTTGGCCTATAACTTATCTATTGATGATTGGAATAAGGCGCCTACGGTACAATTGAAATTAAAAGATATCAGGATAAGTGCGGATATCGCAAACACTGAAAAAAAAGAGCGACTGTTAGGCCGCTCTTAAAATTTTTTTCTAGTTTAACTGTTAAGATTTTACAATCTTTCCAGCTTGGATGCAGCTGGTGCATACATTGGCTCGTTTAACGGTACCGTTTATAACGATCTTTATTTTTTGCAGATTGGGTAAGAATCTTCGTAAAGTTTTTCCGATAATCTTGGAACCCGCACCGCCTTTTCGTTTGATCATACCGCGTCTTTTATATTTAACACCCGGCTGAGAACTTTTTTTGCATATTTCACATACTTTAGCCATAATCATCACCTTTTAATTTAATAATACATTTGAAAATAAAAGTATACGTTAAAAACGTATTTTGTCAAGGGGATATTTATTCTTTGGATTTCCAAGATATACTTTTTTCTCGATAATTAGGCTTATAAAGAAAGGATATTGAAACTTATGCAGAGGATCAATTTTGAGTGTTTGCCGAAATATAATAAAAGGGAGTTTGTGCCCTCTGATCTGTGTTTAGAGGATGTAACAGTTATAAAGTCCTTATATGAATGTATCCTGAAGCAGAAGGTGGATTCTGACGATGCTTATCAGCTTTGGTTTTCTCGCAGGGCAGAGATGGAGATAGTTTTGGATGAATTAGGCACACGGCTGTATATTGAAATGACGTGCCAGACAGACGACCTCGCCTTATCGCAAAAGTATAAACGTTTTGTCGAGGAAGTATTGCCGGTTGTTAAAAAATATGAACATAGACTTAATGAGATGTATTTAGAGTATGATCAACACTTTTCTTTGAAAACAGATCAATATGCGATTTACAAAAGGGACGTTTCTTCGGATGTGGAAATTTTTGTTGATAAAAATGTTGATTTGCAGACAAGAGTCCAGCTCTTATCTCAGGAGTATCAGGAAAGACTTGGTTCTTTGATGATCAATCTGGATGGACGTGAACAGACTTTAATTGCCGCAAGTAAACGATTTTTAGATCCTGACCGGAGTGTTCGGGAAATGGCTTGGTTAGCGATCACGCAAAGGAGATTACAAGAAAAAGATAAGCTGAATGCTGTTTTCAATGAAATGTTACGGTTGCGGAGCGCCATGGCACAAAACGCTAATTGCAAAGATTTTACTCAGTATCAATTCAAGGAATATCATCGGTTTGATTATACTATTGACAAATGCAAGGAATATCATCAAGCGGTTGAAACAGTTGTCGTCCCTCTATGGAAGACAATCCTTAACAAACGGCAGCAACAGATGGGATTGTACCGATTAAAGCCTTGGGATACTTCTGTAGATCCTTCGGGGTTGCCGGCCTTGCAACCTTTTCAGAAAACACAAGATCTTGTTGCCGGATGCCAGCATATTTTGGCCCGGATTAATCCTATGTTTGGTCAGAAATTTGCAAAAATGGCGGAGGAGGGATACTTGGATCTCGATAATCGAAAGGGTAAGGCCCCGGGGGGTTATCAATCTAGTTTGAATGAAGCCAGGAAACCTTTTATTTTTATGAATTCTGTTGGCACCGATAGCGATGTGAAAACCTTATTACATGAAGCCGGCCATGCCCTGCATTCTTTGGCCTGTGCTCAACAGCCGATATTACATTATTTGCATGCGCCTATGGAATTTTGTGAAGTAGCCTCCATGACCATGGAGATGCTGTCTTTAGACCATTTGGGAGTCTTTTATCCTCAAATAGACGATCAGAAACGATCGATTGTGAAGCATTTGGAAGATGTCATTTTTATTTTAATTTGGGTTGCGACGATTGATGCGTTTCAGCACTGGATTTATGAACATCCTGCTCATTCTGATAGAGAGCGGGAAAGTGCATGGTTAGAGATACGAAGGCGATTCGGCGGGGATCTTATTGATTGGACAGGGCATGAACTTGCCCACGCAAATCTTTGGCATAAACAATTGCATATCTTTGAAGTGCCTTTTTATTACATTGAATATGGCATTGCGCAATTAGGGGCGTTGCGTATTTGGCTTAATAGTAAAAGTGATTATGCTAAAGCAATCAATGATTTTAAGACAGCCTTAAGTTGGGGAGGGTCTAAACCGCTTCCGGAACTTTTTATGATCGCAGGTATTCCTTTTGATTTTTCTCAGGATACATTGGGGCCATTGGTTGAAGCGGTTCATTCTGAATTAAAAAGCTTATGGAAATCCTCTGATTTTTAAATTCTTTGATCAGTCTGAAGCGGAAAATAATCACTTTTTTGTTTTGTCTTTAGTGAATATGTTATAGAATTGAGATATAATAATAAATCAGATTGGAAGTAAGAGAAGAAAGGAAGTATTTATGAGATCATATAAAATTATGGCAATGGTTATGATGCTCTTGCTGGGGTGTTTCTCCATAGGCGCAGCTCAGGGTTTTCTTGCCACAGGGGACAATATTCAGCTCTTGAAGCAAGATTTAGTCGATGAGAATCTGCAAGTAGGACGAACGCGGTTGAAGTATATTCGTAAATATTATGGAGATCCGCCGAAAATATCAGAGGATGGAAAAAAGATCGTTTATGAATATCCCACCTTAAAGCTGGAGTTTGAAAAGAAAAGGTTAATGCTTTCTTGGGAATATGACACATTTAAGGACCCGGTTTATACGGAGGATGCTGATGAGTTGAGATACGATTTGGAATCAAAGGAGATAGCGGGTAATCATATTTCTTATAATTACATTGTTCGTAATTACGGTGAGCCCACGGACATGATTGAAACGGAAAATGATGGTATGCGTTCGATTTATTATTATGGAGATATAAAATTGATTTTTGAAAATATTATTACCTTAAAAAAATATACGATTGTCGGCTATAGTGAGGATGAAGAAAGGTCAAAGCGGGTTTTTGTTGTCGGCCCAAAGATAGATGTTCCCGAAGAGGATGAATAATCTTTGTGATTAAGAAATAGTTGAAGCCTTGAGCCCACCTGGCAAAATTTGTGCGGTGGGCTCAATTTATATATTTATGTGAAGAAATATCAAAAGGTCAGAAAAATGAATCAATTTGAAGACACTTCCAGAACGGTCTTGCATGAAGGAAAATTCCTTCGGTTTGTAAATAAAGGCGGTTGGGAGTATGTTGAGCGGAATAATTGTGAAGGCATCGTTATTATTCTTGCCATGACCGATGAGCACAAAATCATTTTTGTTGAGCAATATCGTCCGCCTGTAGAGAGCAATGTTATCGAGTTTCCCGCAGGATTAATCAATGATTCCAGAGATTTAAAGCCTTTAAGAAAAAAAGAAAGCTTATTAGAGGCAGCTCAAAGAGAATTGCGGGAAGAAACGGGATATGTCGCAGAAAATATGAGGTCTGTTTTTACAGGTCCTATCAATAGCGGGATATCTTCAGATATGTTAGTTTTTGTTAGGGCCGAGGGACTTCGCAAGGTATCATGTGGGGGCGGGGATGAGTGGGAGGATATCCAGGTTCATGAAGTCGATAGAGACCATGCGAATTTATGGTTAAGCCGCAAACAAGAAGAAGGATGCCTCATAGGACCTAGAATTTATGCTGGACTTTATTTTTTAAATAAATATAATAGGTAACTTGAACGGATCCAATTATAAATTTTAATGGTTTAAAAAGGTTAGGAGAAACAAATGACATCGTATAAAGATTTAGGTTTGGTCAACACCAAAGAGATGTTTAAAAAAGCGATGGAAGGCAAATACGCTGTTCCGGCTTACAATTTTAATAATATGGAACAGATCCAGGCGATCATTTCTGCTTGCGTGGAGACACAGTCTCCTGTCATTCTCCAGGTTTCCAGCGGGGCAAGGAAATATGCTAATCAGACTTTATTAAAATATATGGGACAGGGAGCCGTAGAAATGATGAAAGCGATGGCAGCCGAAAAAGGACTGAAGGAGATTCCGATTGCTCTTCATCTTGATCATGGCGATACATTTGAACTTTGTGTTTCATGTATTGAATCTGGCTTTTCTTCGGTTATGATTGACGGATCTCACCATTCGTACGAAGAGAATGTTGCCCTCACGAAAAAAGTGGTTGATTATGCCCATCAATATGATGTTACCGTTGAAGGTGAATTGGGCGTTCTAGCCGGAATCGAAGATGATGTTGTGGCTGAAAAATCTACCTATACTAAGCCGGAAGAGGTTGTGGACTTTGTCAATCGCACGGGTGTGGATTCTTTAGCCATTTCTATCGGGACTTCACATGGCGCCAATAAATTCAAGCCGGAACAATGCACACAGAATGAAGAGGGCGTTTATATTCCACCTCCTCTAAAGTTTGAAATATTAGAAGAAATCATGAAGCAAATTCCGGGGTTTCCTATTGTCCTTCATGGATCTTCTTCTGTGCCGGTTGAAGCGGTGAAGATTATTAACGAAAACGGAGGAGCCTTAAAAGATTCTGTCGGGATCCCGGAGGATCAACTGCGTAAGGCCGCAAGTTTGGCTGTCTGTAAAGTTAATATTGATTCGGATGGAAGGCTTTGGATGACTGCTGCGATCAGGAAGCATTTTAATGATAAACCTGCGGATTTTGACCCCCGCAAATATTTGGGACCAGCCAGGGAAGCGCTTATTAATATGTATAAACATAAAAATGAGAGTGTCTTAGGGTCTGCTAATAAAGTTTAAATTCTTTTATGTTGGCGAAGGAATAAGAGGAGTAATTCCATTTTTGTTTGGGGTTGCTCCTTTTATTTTGTTGGATATTTTTTATTTGAATGATATAATAAAAGTAACTTATGCAAACAAAAAGCCACAGCATTTGCTCTCTTCTGGTTGTAACGTTATTAGCCATTAATCTTTTAGGAATCTTTTCCTAGATCTCTGTTATGTTAATCTTTTTTCAGAACCAACTGATTTTATTGTCTCTTTTTCTTTTTTTACCTGTATTTATATTAGATGCAGATGCAAGAGAGATGGACCGGAGAGTAAAAAGATTTCAAGAAAGAGCAAGAAACAATGTAAAGAATCTGGAGAAGGTTCATTCTTACATGCGGAATCAGGAAAAACGAAGGACGGAGATCTCTACTCGAAACCAAAATAATTTATCTGCATTAAACAGTAAAATCAGGCAGCAGAATCGAAGGCAACAACAAAACTTGGATGCCGTAAAAAGGAAAATGGATGCTCTCAAGCGGCAGCAAACATATTACGCACATTTTGGGAAAAAATATTTTTAAGCTTGGAATTAAATAATGAGTCTACACCAGAATCTTTTTGAAGAGGAGCGAATATGTCAACTTTTTTTATGATGGGAAAGTATTCCACAGAGTCTATCCGGGAAATGAGCCCTGTCCGGACCGAAAAAGCCGTTGATTTTATTAGGGATTTAGATGGTGAGGTTAAATCCATATATGCATTAGCCGGAGGATATGATTTGGTCATGATCATTGAATTGGAAGATTTGCAGACCGCCATAAGGGCATCTTTAGGTTTGACGCTATTAACCGGTATCAATTTTTCTACTTCTCCAGCGGTTTCAGTAGAAGATTTTGATAAAATTATCGGTGTGCTTTAAAATCGCATAAGTTTATATTTTGCAATTAATTATGAAAAAAATTATATTGTTTTCAATGATATTTTCTTGTTTTGCGGGTCTTTCGGAGGCACGGAGTATATATGTAGATCCTGAGGTTCAACGATACCAGGAATATAATCCCGATGGGCGGAAATATGAATTTGTCAAATCTTATATTCATAGTTTATCCTATATTTATCAAAATGATGTCAGAAATGAAGAGATCCGTTTATTAACTTTTGAATATCTTCAAGAGGCGTTTAATCTTGTTAAATTGCGGGATATATTGGTTGTCAATAATATTAATTTGAGAGTGGCCAGGAATTTTATTAAAAAATATAAGGATTCTCAAAATGGGTTGATCCTAAAGGTAAGTGAACTTTACACCCAGTTTTGTGATGATCTGATTGAGATCAATGATGAAGAGAAAGAATTTTATAACAAATTATATGAGAATAGTCTAGAACGAGATACGCAGGGGATTGACAAAAAAAAGATTGTTGATTGGCAACAATATGTTAACGAAAAGAGAAAAGAAATCATGATGGATTTATTGGAAAGTTCGCTTTTGGTTACAAAGGTACTTATAAGTGATAAAACCGATGGATACGGAGAATTGAGTTATTTGGGTATTTCTGATGACCAGCGGCATAATTTATTGACACTGTTAGGGGGATTTAAAGGAGAGGAATTTAAAGGTAATTTACGCGGTGGTCAATCATTTGTCGAAGGCAGTGTTTCTGTCTTGCGACAAATTCTGCAGGACGATGATTATCGTTCTTATTATTAATTTTTATGTCTCTGAATAAAA
>JAGYNW010000088.1 GCA_018399915.1 Candidatus Omnitrophota bacterium | reverse complement strand
AGGGATGAGGCAATAACCCCACCCCTTAATTTATATTATTATAAATTATTATACTAACGTCTTGCGAAAGGAATAGGAATTATGGCTGAGAACAAGAAAACCATTGCCGTGGATGACAAGAAAAAAGCACTCGATTTAGCCTTGGCCCAGATCGAAAAACAATTCGGAAAAGGGTCTATCATGAAATTGGACGGCAGCACAAAAGCTGATGTACCTGCCATCCCAACCGGATCAATATCTTTAGATGCCGCATTAGGCATTGGCGGGGTTCCCAGAGGCCGCGTTGTTGAAATTTACGGCCCTGAATCTTCAGGAAAGACAACGCTGACCCTTAGCATCATAAATCAATTGCAAAAACTGGGAGGAACCGCCGCCTTTATTGATGCCGAGCATGCCTTTGACTCAACATATGCAAAAAAGATCGGCGTCAAGCTTGAAGAATTATTGATGTCCCAACCTGATACCGGAGAACAGGCCTTGGAAATAGCAGAAACCCTGGTAAGATCCAACGCCGTTGATTTGATCGTTATTGATTCCGTTGCCGCACTAACACCGCGGGCAGAGATCGAAGGCGACATGGGAGACTCACACATGGGGCTTCATGCCCGCTTGATGTCTCAGGCCTTAAGAAAATTGACAGCGGTTATCAGCCGATCCAAAACCTGTGTCATTTTTATCAACCAGATCAGAATGAAAATCGGCGTTATGTTTGGCTCCCCGGAAACTACCACGGGCGGCCGCGCGCTCAAATTCTATTCATCCGTCCGTATCGATCTGCGACGCATCGACTCAATGAAAAAAGGAGATACCTTTATTGGCAATAAAGTCCGGGCCAAGATCGTTAAAAACAAAGTCGCAGCGCCTTTTAAACAGGCCGAATTCGAAATCTACTTCGCCGAAGGCATTTGTATGGTCTCTGATATCCTTAACCTTGCCACGAATAATGATATTATACAAAGGGCTGGGGCCTGGTTCTCATTTGAAGGAGAAAAAATCGGGCAAGGAAAAGAAAATTCCCGAGAATTCTTAAAAGCAAACCCTAAGATCATGGCTAAAATCGAAAAACAAACACGCGCGAAACTTGAAATCTAGTTCACTAGCCCTTTATTGATGGATCAAAAAAATACTTCAGCACAAAGTTCTGTTCATCAAAAAGAAATTCGCAATAGCATTTTTCGTCTTTTAAAAATCCGGGAACGCAGCATTAAAGAGATCACTGATAAATTGAAATCGAAGAACTATGCTCCGGAAGAAATTGCCGACGCTGTAAAATATTTTAAAGGCATTGATCTCTTAAATGACGAACGGTTCACAAAGCAATGGATACGCTGGCGACTTTCTAAACCATACGGTTTTAAAAGGATCGCCCATGAGCTTAAACAAAAGGGCATCGACACGGAAACCGTGTTAAAAGAATTTCATAATATTGATGACATCTCTAAAGATGAAGAGAAGATCGTCTACAATCTCGTGCAACAAAGACTCCAGAGATATAAGAACATGAATATGCAAAAAAAACTTCAACGGCTTTATGCTTACCTTTCTCGCAGAGGTTTCAGTGCACCGGTTATTTATAAAGTCATTTATGACTTACGTGGACGTTTAAAAATGGATACCGAAAATCCTTAAATCATCAACCGAATCTATTAAATGTGACTCTTATGACAAACAAAACAAACAGCTCCATAAAAGATATCAACATGACAACCCAGGAAATCCGGGATAAATTTTTAAATTTCTTTAAATCAAAAGGACATAAGATCATTGAAAGTGACTCCCTAGTCCCTAAGAATGACCCGACCGTCCTTTTTACAACCGCTGGCATGCAACAATTCAAGCAACAATTCTTGGGATACACTGATGATTACACCCGTGCGGCCACATCCCAAAAATGTCTTCGCACAGATGATCTCGATGAAGTCGGATCAACGGATTTCCATCATACTTTCTTTGAAATGTTGGGAAATTTTTCCTTTGGCGACTATTTTAAAAAAGAGGCCATTAACTGGGCGTGGGAATTTTTGACACAGGTCTTGGGTATTGATAAATCCCGACTCTGGGTATCTGTATATAAAGATGACGCGGAAGCTCAATCGATCTGGAAAACCGATATCGGGCTTACAGATGAACGTATTTTCAAACTCGGGGATAAAAGCAATTTTTGGCCTTCTAACGCTAAAGAAAACGGCCCCAACGGACCCTGCGGACCCTGCTCAGAGATCTTTTTTGACTATGATCCGGGAGATAAGCGCATTCCATCTGATCCGGATGAAATTCCCGGACGTTTTTCAGAGGTCTGGAATCTTGTTTTTACACAATACGAGCGAAAAGAAACCGGAACCCTTATCGCTTTGCCGAATAAGAACATTGACACTGGAATGGGACTGGAACGACTGGCCGCCGTAATGCAGGGCAAAAAAAATAATTTTGAAATTGACATTTTTGCTCCGATCCTGAAATCTATCCATGACCACATCAGCTCTCAACTGGGTTTGAAACAACAACGGGTCATTGCGGATCATATCCGTGCGATAACTTTTGGTATAGCTGATGGGGTTATTCCTTCCAATGAAGGTCGCGGCTATGTGATAAAAAAACTGATCATCATCTGTTCTGATATAGCTCAAATCAACGGGAACACACTGGCTTGCATTCATAAGATCATCCCATCTGTAATGGAATCTATGCATGGCGCCTATCCCGATCTGAAAAAAACCGAATCCATCATCACCAATACCGTGAAAAACATTGAAGAAGCCTACATAAACGTAAGAAAGGAACGCGTTCCTCAATTTGAAAATGAGCTCTTAGCGTTAAAGAAAAAGAACCAACAAAAAATTTACAATATCAATGAAATCGCGAAACTCTTATTCACTTTCCGCGACACCTATGGGCTTACACTTGATACGATGAAAGCGCCGATAATGCTGACATTCAAAACCTGGCGTGATGATGATTTTGATGCAGCGACGGATATATATATAAAACTGATGAAAGAGCAACAGGACCGTTCTCGGGCTTCCAGCAAGATATCTACTGATGTCTTCGCTGAGAATACCCTGGAATTAAATGTCCCCAAGACGCAATTTATCGGATATGACCGCGTTCAAAGTATCGGAACTATCATTGCTTTATATGTCGATAACAAGAAGACCACACAGGCGGAAGCAGACATGTCAGTAAAAGTTGTATTAGACAAAACTCCTTTTTACGCTGAATCCGGAGGTCAAATCGGTGATATCGGTGAACTCATAGCCAAAGAAGGACTGATTGAAATAACAGACACTCAAAAAATATCAGATATCTTTATTCACATAGGAAAGGTCAAAAACGGCCGAATAAAGATCAATGATCAAGTAACTGCGGACGTAATGCTTGAACGGCGTCTTGCTATCATGCGGAACCATACGTCCACACATTTACTTCAAACCGCTCTCAGAAAAGTGCTGGGCCAACATGTAATGCAACAAGGATCTTATGTGTCAGACGAACGTTTACGATTTGATTTCACCCATCCCCAAGCGGTTTCTTACGAAGAAATGAAAGAAATTGAAAAACAGGTTAATAGACTTATTGTTCAATGTGACACGGTTACTAAAGAATATCTAACCCAACAACAGGCAAAAGAAAGGGGAGCCTTGTCATTTTTTGAAGAAAAATACGGTGACATTGTCAGGGTCGTAAGTATTGGTGATTACTCTCAGGAATTTTGTGGTGGAACTCACTTGGATTCGACCGGACAGATCGGTTTATTCAAGATAATCAATGAAAGTGCCATCGCGCAAGGTATCCGACGGATTGAGGCCAAAACAGGCCTCAAAGCCCTTGACCATACCATCGATAACGAGAATGAGATTAAAAAAATCGCAAAGATCCTCAAATCTCCTGTTAATGAAATTTGTCAACGGACTCAAGGACAAATCCATAAAATTAAACAACTCGAAAAAGAGTTAGAAAAATACAAGTTTGAAACGATTAAAAATTCTGTACAAGAAATTATTGACAGCTGTGAAAAAGTCTGTGAAAGCTCGATAATTAGTCACTGCTTTCAGAATGTTGATATGGCCACCCTTCGAAAAACAAATGATCTGATCCGCCAAAAGACCGGATCTGCCATCATCATTCTGGGAAGCATAGCTGAGAATTCCGCTTGCGTGGCTATCTCCGTATCACAGGACCTTATCACCAAAGGAATTAAAGCGAATCAAATCATAGATGATATCGCTCCCTTGATAGAGGGTAAAGGTGGTGGTCGCCCTCAATTCGCGCAGGCGGGAAGTAAGCGCACAGATAAAATTGAACAAGCCATTAAAAAAGCAACAGAAATAATCAAAGGGAACTTTGCCAAATGAAAATTTTAACTCAATCAGGACAAGGCATACAAAAATTGTATAATCGCAACTTACTGACACATAAAAAACACGTCTATGAAAAAGTTAAACGCATTATTGAAGATGTGATGCATAATGGCGATGATGCCTTGATCAAATATACGAAAAGATTCGATAAAGCTAAACTCACAACAAAGAATATAAAAGTGGCTGAGGCAGAAATCAGCGGGGCTTACCAAGGCATTACTAATGATTTTATATCCACTTTGAAGATCATCATCAACAATGTTTCCTTGTTTTACAAAAAACAGATCCAGAAACCTTGTCGCATCAAAGATGGGGAAGGGGTAATGTTAAAAGAAACCATCAACCCGCTGGATTCGGTTGGCGTTTATGTGCCGGCCGGGACCGCGCCGTTGGTGTCTACCGTGTATATGACCGTCTTGCCTGCAAAGGTCGCGGGTGTCAAACGCATCGTCATTGCGACCCCTCCGGATAAAAATGGCCATATCAATCCTTATATTTTAGCCGTTGCCAATCTTTTAAAAGTGAATGAGATCTATAAAGTCGGTGGGGCCCAGGCTATCGCCGCACTAGCTTTCGGAACCAAAACGATACCTAAGGTTGATAAGATCATCGGTCCCGGAAACTCCTATGTGACGGAAGCCAAAAGACAACTCTTTGGCTTTGTCGACATTGATATGCTGGCAGGTCCATCTGAACTAGTTGTCATAGCTAACCGTCACAGCAATCCTGATTTCATTGTCGCGGATCTGGAAGGACAAATAGAACATTTAGGAGGGTTAGCCGTACTCATCACCACATCAAAAAAGATCCTCAAACAAGTCCGAAAAAAAGTGCCCAAGGGCTACGGCATTTATGCAAAGAACATTGATGAGGCTGTGGATATCGCGAATAAAATCGCACCGGAACATTTACAAATATTAACAAATAATCCTTCCCAGGTGGCAAAAAAGATCCGTCATGCAGGCGCCATTTTCCTGGGTCCATATAGCCCAACAGCCCTGGGCGATTACGTCGCCGGCCCCAGCCATGTACTTCCCACAATGGGCACAGCGAAATTTTTCTCAGGATTATGCACATCAGACTTCGTTAAGAAAAGCCACATCATTTCATACTCACGTAAAGCTTTAGAACGGATGCAAAAACCGATTGAAAAAATCGCCCTGTTGGAGGGATTGCAAAAACATTACGAATCCGTTAATATCCGATTTTCATAAACTTTTTTTCGGGGGTAAGGAGATCCTATGGAACGAAAAGCTGAAACACTCAGAAAAAGCAAAGAAACAGAGATAAAAGCTATTATCAATATAGACGGGAACGGCCGTTCTAAAATAAAGACGCAGATCGGCTTATTAGACCATGTCCTTGAACTCTTTTCTTTTCATGGTTACTTTGATCTTGAAATAGAGGTGATCAAGGCAGATCTGAATATCGATATCCATCATACAAATGAAGATATCGGGATCGTACTGGGAAAAATCTTTAATAAAGCGCTGGGCGAGGAAAAAGCCGGGATCAAAAGATTTGGAACAGGGTTCGCCCCGATGGAAGGAACCCTGGCTCGCAGCGTGATTGACATTTGCGGAAGACCTCATTTAAGTTTGAATATCGGACTCCCCGGGGCCTCACAGGACCAGGTCAAACCGCAAGAAAATTATTCGATAAAATATTTAGAGCACTTTCTGGAATCCTTTGCAAAAGGTTTAGGCGCCACGCTTAATGTCCGGATTGAAAACCCGGATGAAGACCTGCATACATGTGTTGAGTGCGTTTTCAAATCCCTCGGATTAGCTTTAGATCAAGCAACAACCGTAGATCCTCGAAGAGAGGGTGAAGTGCCATCTACAAAAGGAATCATTGATTAACATTATGATAGCGATTATTGATTATGGAATGGGCAATCTGAGAAGCGTTCAAAAGGCAATGGAAAAAATCGGTGCTCAAGCCCTTATTACACAAAATTTAAAAGATATTCAAAAAGCGGATAAACTTATTCTTCCGGGAGTCGGCGCAATAAAACCAGCCATGGAAAGGCTGGAATCTCTGGGCTTGATCTCCGCCATCAAAAGTTATATCGATACCGGAAAACCCTTCTTAGGGATTTGCCTCGGCTATCAATTGCTTTTTGAAAATAGTTTTGAGGGCGGACAGGTTCAAGGGCTGGGCATCCTCAAAGGTTCTGTTGAGAAATTTCCTTCTTTAAAAATCCCTCACATGGGCTGGAATCAAATAATCTTAAAACAACCTGATTGCCCACTGCTTAAGGGCATTGAGGACAAAAGCAATACATATTTTTGCCATTCGTATTATGTAAAACCAGCAGATAATTCCATTATCTGTACATCAACGGATTACGGCATAGACTTTGCCTCTGCCATTTGCAGAAACAATCTCTTTGGTTGCCAATTTCACCCGGAAAAAAGCCAAGAAATCGGTCTGCGCATATTAAAAAATTTCAAGGAGCTGGCATCATGATCATATTCCCGGCCATTGATATCCAAAATGGAAAAGTCGTTAGACTGCTTCAGGGAGAATTTGATAAAGTGACCCAGTATTCTTCTGATCCTGTTGATATCGCGCGACAATGGGAAGCCCAAGGAGCCGAGTGGTTACATATCATTGATCTTGATGGCGCCAAGACAGGAGAACTTAAAAACAGTGAAATAATTCTTGATATCGTGCGGGCTGTAAATATCCCGGTCCAAACAGGTGGAGGCATACGAAATAAAACAGACATTCAAAAACTTATTGAGGGGGGCGTTTCCAGAGTTATTTTAGGAACCAAAGGCGTAGAAGATATAAATTTTTTAAAGGAAATGATCTCTCTCTGGGATAAAAAGATTGCGGTCAGTTTAGATTGCAAAAACGGCTATGTCACATCCCTCGGGTGGACCACAACCTTAGAAAAAAAAGCAACCGAGCTGGTTTTAGAACTTGAAACATTGGGGTTGGCCTGTTTGATCTATACCGATATTGAAACAGATGGCATGCTGACAGGCCCAAATCTTGATTCTTATGAAGCGCTTTTAGAAAAGACCCGAATACCTCTAATCGCTTCCGGTGGCATTTCAAGCATTGAAGACATAAAAAACTTGCGTAATTTAGAAAGTAAGGGTATTATTGGTGCTATTTCAGGAAAGGCCATTTATGAAGGACGCCTTAACCTGAAAGAAGCTATCGCGGCGGCAAAATAAATCATGTTAACAAAAAGAATAATTCCGTGTTTGGATGTTAAAGATGGCCGCGTGGTCAAAGGCGTGAATTTTGTTAATTTGCGCGACGCGGGAGACCCTGTTACGATTGCCACAGAATATGATAAAAAACAGGCAGATGAAATAGTATTTTTAGACATTACCGCAAGCCATGAGAAACGTTCCATTATCCTGGATGTGGTTAAAAAGACAGCTGAAACCGTCTTTATGCCCTTAACGGTGGGGGGTGGCATCCAGTGTTTGGATGATATCCGCGCCCTTTTAAATGCGGGTGCAGATAAAATATCCATGAATACAGCTGCGGTTAAGAATCCGCAATTGATCAAAGAAGCATCGGAAAAATTCGGCAGCCAATGCATTGTCGTTGCAATAGATGCCAAAAAGGTAAACCGTGAGCTCGAAAAAGCACCCTTCTGGGAAGTAT
>JAGYNW010000087.1 GCA_018399915.1 Candidatus Omnitrophota bacterium | reverse complement strand
TATGATGCTTTCGGAATCTCACGGGAAATGCAAACGGCAATTATTGAAGCAACGCAAAAGCTTGAGCGAAAATAATTTTAATTGGTCGAATGGGAGAAAGATATGGGATCAAATATTAAATTATATGATGTGACCTTAAGAGATGGGGCACAAACCGAAGGCATCTCTTTTTCTGTAAACAATAAAGTGCGGATCTTGAAGTTGCTGGATGAATTGGGAGTGAGTTATATCGAAGGTGGATGGCCGGGCGCGAATCCTAAGGATACAGAATTATTTGAAATTATGAAAAAAGAAAAGTTGCAAAATGCGATTCTGGTTGCTTTCGGAAGCACTTGCCGGGCAAATCAGAAGGCCGAAGAATCCCCCATTTTGCGCCATTTGATCGAGGCCAAAACACCGCATGTGAATATTTTTGCCAAAGGATGGGATTTTCATGTTAAGGAAGCGCTTAAGATCAGCTTGGATCAGAATTTGGACTTAGTATATGATTCAATTATCTATCTTAAAAAATATGTTCCGAGCGTGTCCTTAGGCGTTGAGCATTTTTTTGATGGATACAAAACCAATCCGGAATATGTGAGAAAGATTATTCAAACCGCTCAGGAGGCGGGAGCTGATTGGGTCAGCGCAGCGGATACAAACGGAGGCTGCTTGATTGAAGAGGTAGGGGATATCGTCACAGAAATCCGAAAAGAATATGATATTTTAAAGAGTATTCATGTTCATCAGGATTCAGGATTGGCTGTCGCCGCGACCATGAAAGCCATTGATTGCGGCATAACCATTGTGCACGGCACAATTAATGGAATAGGTGAAAGATGCGGCATGACGGACTTTTGTTCTTTGATTCCTAATCTGAAGTTCAAGAAAGGCATTGATGTGGTCAGTGATGAGCAGCTGAAGAAATTGAAAGAGCTTGCGATAGTCGTTGCTGAATGCGGTGGATTTAAGGTGCAACGGTTCGCTCCATATGTCGGTGAGAGCGCGTTTTACCATAAAGGGGGCGTGCATGTTGACGCCGTCCTTAAGAATCCAAGGACCTATAATCATATAGAACCGGAAAGAGTGGGGAATCAATATACAACGGCTGTTTCGGAATTGTCAGGAAAGGCGAATATTCTTTTGTTGGCAGAGAAATATGGAATAAAGGTCGAGAAAGGCGATCCCCGAATTACGGAACTATTGAATTATATTAAGGATCAGGAAAGCTATGGCTTTCAGTATGATGGCGCCGGGGCGACACGATTTCTCCTTTTTAAGCAATTCCTGGAAGGGTATGAAACCAAGATTCGCATTGAAAGTTTTGATTTCCACATGAAAAAGACCCGGTCAGAAAAATTTAACAGTGTTTTGGATGAAAGGGCATCTCCTGAAATTGAAGCCACTATCAGGATTTGTGTCGCTGATAGTTGCGAGGAAGTTACGGTCACTAATAAAAAGGGCCCCTTGGCGGCTTTGGCCCAGGCGGTCAAAAAGGCATTGAACAAGAAATTTGATAATTTGTTGGATCACATTAAAATTATGGACTTGAACATCAGGGTATTGGATTATACTCACCAAGGCCAGGATATTCATAAAATGCGGCTGGTTTTAGGGATTAGAGACCAGGAGTGTGATGTCGTATACTATACGGTGGGTGCATCCCATGATATTTATACCGCTTTTTTAAAGGCATTGATAGATGGGGTGGAATATAAAATTATTAAAAATTCTGAATCAGAGAAACTGAATGTGCAAGATAGTTAACTTAACAATTTAGCAAGGGGAATAAGATGGCACATATTTTAATCGTGGATGATGACTCAGACATTAAAGAACTTATGGAGTTTTTTCTTCAAAAAAAAGGACATGAAGTCACGACGGCTTGCGATGGTAATAATGCCTTAGAGATATTAGAAACAATAAAGCCAGATTTAATTGTCATGGATATGTTGATGCCGGGCATGGATGGCATTCGCACAATCGAAGAATTGAATAAGAATCAAGCAATAAGAGATATCCCTGTGATTATGGTTTCAGGTGCGCGTGATGAAATGGATTTAATGAAAGGGTTGTTAGAAAGACCTATTAAATATATTGAAAAACCTTTTTCGCATGACAAGTTACTTACCATTATTGAGCAGATGCTAAATGAAAACGAAGGGGCATAAGATGATCAAAGATATTAAGCTTTTTGATACCACTCTCCGTGATGGGGCTCAAGCGGAAGGAGTTTCCTTTTCCTTGCAAGATAAAATTAAAATAACCCACTTGCTCGATGATATTGGGATTCATTATATTGAAGGAGGGTGGCCTGGGTCTAATCCGAAAGATACAGAGTATTTTGAGATCATGAAGAAGCGGAAATTAAATAATGCAATATTAGTTGCTTTTGGAAGTACTCGGCGGGCTAAAGAAACAGCGGAAAACAGTAAAATCCTCAATGCACTTGTTGGGGCAGAGACGAAACATGTAAGCATTTTTTGTAAGGGCTGGGATTTTCATGTGAGGGAAGCGTTAAAGATCACGTTAGAAGAAAATTTAGAATTAATCTATGATTCAATGAAGTTTTTAAAACAGCGTGTGCCGAGTGTTTCTTTAGGAATAGAGCATTTTTATGACGGCTATAAGGCCAACCCTGAATACCTTAAGAAAATTATTAAAGCAGGTATAGATGCCGGGACAACCTATATCGGAACGGCTGATACCAATGGGGGATGTTTGCCTAAGGATATTGAACGAATTTTGACAGAAGTGAAAAAGGAGTTTGATGTAGATTACTCCATCCATGTTCATAATGATTGTGGTTTTGCATTAGTGAATGCCATGACGGCTATTGAATGCGGCGTAAAATATATTCATGGCACTATTAATGGCATTGGAGAGAGATGTGGGATGGTGGATTTGTGTGTCTTGATTCCTAATTTGAAGTTGAAGTGGGGCATTAATTGTATCTCTGATGAGAATATGAAGCGCTTGCGCGAACTTGCATTAATTATCGCAGATTGTGGAGGATTTAAAGTATCTAAATATACGCCCTATGTAGGCCGAAATGCGTTTTATCATAAAGCAGGTGTTCACGTTGATGCAATCTTAAAAAATCCGAAAACCTATAATCATGTCGACCCTGATCTGGTAGGTAATGAATACACAACCGCAGTATCTGAACTCGCGGGTCGCGCGAATATCCTTTTGTTAGCTGAAAATTATAAGATTAAGATTGATAAAAATGATGTACGGATTAATGAGTTATTAACCTATATCAAGGAACAAGAAAATCGAGGTTTCCAGTATGACGGAGCCGGTGCCAGTCGATATGTTCTTTTTAAGAAATATTTAGAGAATTATAGGCCTAAGGTTGATGTGCAAAATTTTAGTTTTAGTATGAGCAAGTCTACCGTCAGGGATGTTGATTATGACCCGAATTCTGAGGCGGAAGCCTTTGTGCGCATGACTATTAATGGAAGTGAGGAAGTGGTTACGGTTACGGATAAAAAAGGTCCATTAACCGCATTAGGAAAAGCCGTCCGAGAAGGAGTGAACCGGCATTTTGAGAACGTGAGTTCACAGTATAAAACCATTGATATTAAAATACGCGTTATGGATTATACTTATGAAGGCGGCGATATTCATAAAATGAGAGTTTTATTAGGGACAAAGGATTTAGAAACAGATACGATTTATTATACGGTTGGGGTTTCGCATGATATTTATAGTGCTTTTTTAAGGGCTTTTGTTGATGCTGTAGAATATAAGTTAATCCGTAACGAAGAGAAAAATCAGGAATAAAAGGAAGCAGCTTTGATGGTACTGCCAGACATATTAAAAGAAGGCTGTAAGAAATTTGGCACGAAGACAGCTCTTGTGTCAAAGGGAAAAAGATGGAGTTTTCTTGAGCTCGATCAAAAGGTAAATCAAGCTGCAAAATCTTTTTTAGCGCGGGGTATTAAAAAAGGGGACCGCGTTGTTGTTTTATTGCGCAGTAGTAGCGAAGCGGTTATTGCGTATTATGCAATTGTCAAAATAGGAGCGATTGAAGTTGCCTTGAATGTTACCACAGAATCCCCGGATAGCATTATGTACAAAATTAATGACTGTAAGCCCAAGGCACTCATCACAACAAGCTTATTTGCCAAAATTATTCCGAAGAACGTTTACAGGGAATCTTCATTAGAAACTTTTTATTGTGTAGGGAATCCCCTCTTTTTTGAAGAACAAAGTCTTGATTATTTGGATTTTGGTGGTCTCTTTGCCACAAAAGTTGAAATGATCGACATGAGCTTAGAAGAAAATGACATTGCAAGTATTTCCTATACTTCTGGAACAACAGGGACGTCGAGAGGGGTTATGTTGTCGCATGCGAATATGCTTTCAGCATCTTGCGCTATGCAGGAATATGCACAACATCTTGAGGAAGACAAAACATTAACGCTTATTCCGCTTTATCATGCGTATGGAAAATCCATTGTGAATAGCCGTTTCATATTAGGATCAGAAGTTTTTCTTATGGGAAACACATCTTTCCCCGCGGATATAATCCATTTAATTGAAAAAGAAAGAATTACAGGCTTAGTGGGCGTTCCTACCATGATAAAGATGGTGTTGGATGCTTTAAAAGAAAGTGATAAATATCAGGGGACAAGTATTAAGTATATATCAACAGGCGGGTCAAAAATGTCTGAAGACCTGCTTAAGGATATTTTGCAAGTTTTTCGTGGAAGTTTTGTTTTAAGTGGATATGGGTTAACCGAAGCAGGGGGAAAAGTGTTACGAAAGATATTTATGCAGATACCGGAGACAAAAAAGAAATTAAATTCTTGCGGGACCATTATTGATAATCATGAATTAGGCTTGGTTGATCAGGAAGGAAGGCCGGTAGGACCGCATGAAGTCGGAGAGATTCTTGTGAAAGGTCCTAGCGTCATGCAAGGTTATTGGAATAAAATGAGCGAAACAGAAGAGGTGTTAAAAGACGGATGGCTTTATACAGGTGATCTTGGGATTTTAGACGAAGACGGCGAAATTTATATTGTTGATCGAAAAAAAGATATTATTAAATCTGGAGGGGAATTGATTTCACCCCAAGAAATTGAGGAAGTCATTAATTCGCATCCCGAGGTTCAGGAGTCGGCAGTGATTGGGATGGAAGATGTGAAAATGGGACAGCTTATCAAAGCATTTGTTGTTTTGAAAGGAGAAAGCCGTTTAACGGAAGAGGATATAATCGTTTATTGTTCACAGAAATTGCCGCCTATTAAAATTCCGAAAAGGATTCAGTTTAAAGAAGACTTGCCGAAATCTGTCCTTAAGAAAATCAAAAAGAATGTTTTAAGGGAAGAAGAGAGGAAAAATAAGATTGAAGCTTAATACGGTTGCAAAAGAAATTGTTCATGTGTTAGAAATCCAAGGCATAGATTGTGTTTTTGGTATGCCGGGTTATCAAAATCTTGAGCTCTATGATTGTTTGGCGGATTCTTCCATTAGAAATGTCTTGGTAACCAACGAGGCTTGTGCTCCTTTCATGGCAGATGGATACCATTATGTTTCTGGGAAAATAGCGGTTTGTTTGGCTATCCCTGGACCGGGATTTACCAATATGTTTACCGGTCTCGCAGAATCCTATGTAGATACATTTCCTTTAGTGGTTATCGTTTCAGGGGTGAATAAGGAGGATAAATCTTTTCCCATGCATGGAGTTGAGCAATTAAAAGCGGTAGCTCCTTTAGTTAAGGCGACTTTTAAATTAGAGTGTCCGGCACAAATTACAAAGGTTTTGAATGAAGCAATTCTGTTGGCTCAAAAAGGGGAGCCTGGCCCGGTTGTTCTTGAAATTCCCGAGAATTTCTTTACAAAAGAGACTGAGAAGGAAACTTTTATTCCAGTTCCGGAAAAATCAAATGAATTTGATAGTGAAAAACTTAATGCGGTGATTGAGGTTTTGCAAAATGCTAAATCTTGCGGCATTTATATAGGAAAAGGGGCTTTAGGGGCCCAGGAAGAAATTATTGCGCTTTCAGATATCCTTTCTGCACCGATAGCGACAACCATTTCCGGAAGAGGCGTTGTTCCCGAAGATCATGAGTTTGCGGTTGGTTTTGGGTTTAGCCCGGCAGGCTCTCTTATCGCAAAAGACATTTTTCAAGGATGCGATTGCCTGATAGCTATTGGGTGCAAATTTTCTGAAGTTTCCACGGGGCAATGGAGCTTGCCGATGCCAGAAAAGTTGATTCATATTGATATTAATGAAAATGTTTTTCATAAGAATTATCAGGCGACAATAACTGTTTGTGGAGATGCAAAGGAGGTCTTGTCTCAGATTCTGAACAGGCGAGATACTATTCAAAAAAATAAAGATTTCGATTTGATTAAAAGAATTGCCGAGGGTAAGGAAAAATATTGCGAGTTTATAAAGTTGAAAGAAAAAAGAGACGCTGTAAGTCCTCCACGTTTTTATTATGAGTTAAGGCAACAAATGAAGAGAGATGCTATTCTTGCGGTTGATTGTGGTTATCACCAGCTCTGGTCTTATACTGATTATACGGTTTTAGGTCCGGGCACTTATTTGACAACGTCGAATTATCAAGCGATGGGTTTTTCCATTCCTGCTGCTATAGGCGCTAAATTGGCACGATTAGACAAGGATGTTGTTTGCCTTTGCGGAGATGGGTGTTTTTTAATGAATGGATTTGAATTGGTAACGGCCAAAAGAGAGGGAGTGAAAATCATATGCATAGTTTTTAATGATAAAAATCTAGGGTTGATCAAACAAATTCAATCCAAGGGACAGGGAAGGGTATCTTCCACTAATTTGACGAAATTTGAATTGAGAAATTTTTCGGATTCTATTGGATTTGGATATGTTGCCATTGAGAGTGATAGGGCTATTGCCGCTTCGCTTATGAAGGCATTTGCCTCGCCAAATTCTACTATTATTGATGTCAACGTTAATTATGATGAGGAGCCTACCTATTATAAAGGATTATCCTCCGTCGTTTGGCAGAGATTGCCGGATAGTGAAAAATTAAAACGAAGTCAGAAAATACTAGAGAGGAAAAGAAATGGATCGATTTGAGGTTGAAAAGAACATTAGAGGGATTTTAAAGAGAAATATGACAATTTTAGGGCTAACCGGCATCTCTGTTGAATCGATACAAAATGAAGACAGTCTCATGGATGATATAGGTATCGATTCTGTAGGGATAATGGGATTGATTTCAGATATTGAAAAAGATTTTGGCATTAAGATAGGAGAAGGAGAGTTGTCTGTTGAAAATTTTGCGAATTTAGAAAAAACAGTTAATTATGTAGTTAATAAATTATCATAACATTTTACTCATTTAATGATTGGGAGCGAGTACAATGAAAAAAATTGTCATTATTGGTTCAGGTGTCGGAGGCGCAACGGTTGCAAAAGAATTGTCTCATCTGAACATGGATATTAAGGTGATTGAGAAAGGGCGCTTTGTAGATAAATTAGGAAATGCTGCGATTTTCGGTCTTTATGACCAAGCTTCCAAGAAACAAAGTAAACAAGGTGTCCTTGTTTATAGTACATTTATGGGAGGGGGAGCGGGAGTTGTTTCCTGTGCAAATGGTGTGAGAGTTATTCCGTCTGAGTTAAAGGACCGTGGCATTGAATTAGAGGCTGAGTTTCAAGAAGTGGAAAAAGAATTAGGAATCAATCCTGTTCCGGAAAGTCATATAGGTCCCAGAACAGAAAAGATCATGAAAGCGGCAAAAGATTTGAATTGTAATATTCAACCGATGCAGAAATTTATTGATTTCGACAAATGTATAAAGTGTGGGATGTGTGTTTTAGGGTGTGCGTATGGGGCTAAATGGTCGCCGCTTGTTTACATAGAACAAGCCCAAAAGAATGGCGTTGAATTTTTATATGAAACCTGTGTTGAAGAAATTTTATCCATAGATGGAGAAGTTAAAGGAGTAAGAGCTATTGGGCCTAAAGGGGAAATCACGTTTGAAGCGGATTTAGTAATCCTTGCAGCAGGAGGCGTGGGATCAGCAATAATTTTGCAAAATTCTGGAGTTGAGAATGCTGGTGGAAATTTTTTTGCGGATCTTTACGTCAA
>JAGYNW010000086.1 GCA_018399915.1 Candidatus Omnitrophota bacterium | reverse complement strand
TTATAGTGAATATTTAATATGAATTCAAATGGATTTTTCGATAAAGAATATTTATGGACATTTATTTAGCGAAAACTCAGGGATTCTGCTCAGGCGTTGCCTTTGCCATGAATATTGTGGAAACCGCATTGGCTAAATATGGGGCCCCCCTTTATGTGTATCATGATATTGTGCACAACACCTATGTGGTCAATTCCTTTAAGCAACGGGGTGTGATTTTTGTTGAGAATATTGCTGATGTGCCTGTCGGTAAAAGGATTATTTTCAGTGCTCATGGGGTCCCCCCCGACGTCGTTAGCCAAGCCCAAAAACGGAATCTGGATATTATTGATGCCACCTGTCCGCTGGTTACCAAGGTCCACAAGGAAGCGGTCCGGTTTTCTCAAGAAGGTTATCATGTGATTTTGATGGGCCATAAAGGCCACCAGGAGCTTATCGGGACAGCCGGTTATGTGGATGATGATTTATTGCACATTGTTGAAAGCGAACAGGATATTGATAAGTTGGCTATTGATCCGAGTGCTGAGGTTTCTTTTGTCACGCAAACAACTTTATCCGTGGATTTTACAAAAAAATTGATCAAGCAATTAGAGAAGAAATTCCCGAATTTGAAGTCTCCTGTCCATTCGGATCTGTGTTATGCGACACAAAACCGACAGAATGCAGTTAAGGAATTAGCCCGGTTTTGCGATCTGATTATCATTTGCGGTTCTCCCAATAGTTCTAACAGCAACCGGTTGCGAGAAACAGGAATGAATGCCGGCATTCCCACTCACATTATTGATAATGCCCGGGAGCTTGATATGGATATTTTGAAAGGGAAAAATAAGATCGGAATCAGTTCCGGGGCGTCTGTCCCCCGGGTGATTGTTGACGGTGTGATCGTGAAGATCCAAGAAAAATATCCTGAGGCTAAGGTGCATCTTTATGAAAATCCGGAAAAAAATATTAAATTTGTGTTACCGGAAATTTAATCTTTTAAATACATAGGAGTAAAGATGGCTATTTTAATAATTAATAATAAAGAGTATAAAGTTCCCGACGGTTCTCCGATAGCGGACGCATGCCATCAGGAAGGGTTGGTGTTTGACTGCAATACCGGTGTTTGTGGACAGTGCCAAATATCTGTATTGGAAGGCGCTGAGAATTTGAGCGGATTGACTGATGAGGAAAAAGACCTCGGCCTGGACGCTGAGACGCGTTTGGGATGTTTGTGTGCGATTCAAAAAGGAACCGTGAAAATAACTTTCTGAGAAACTATGAATGAAATCGTATCGTTGATACAGCCTGGTGCGTGCCTTTGTGATTTTACGACCTTTCAACTGGGAGGACCTTGTAAGGGGCTGATCTGTTGTGAAAGCCCGGCACAAGTGGAATCCGCGCTTGCCTACTTTCGAGCCCGTAAGGAGCCGTTTCTTTTGATGGGCCGGGGATCAAATCTTCTTTTTTCTGATCAAGGAATTGATGCTTATGTCGTGAGGTTCCTGAGCGATAAAGTTTGTGTCGAACATGATGGAACAGATATTGAGGTCTCAGCCGGTACGGTTCTTGATGACCTCATTTCTTACACGGTGGCGCAGGGTTGGGCCGGGTTGGTTTCTTTAAGCGGTATCCCCGGCACCGTTGGAGGAGCGGTTGCCGGTAATGCGGGGGCTTTTGGTGAACAAATGAGTCAGAGTCTTCATTCGGTTAAGATTATAACCCCACAAGGGTTTAAAAAACAAGTACCTGCCCAAGAGCTTGATTTTGGATATAGGGATTCTTTATTGAAAAGGACTTCAGATGTGATCTTATCGGTACGACTGTCTTTGTCCCGAGATGATAAAGCTCGTCTGGATCAAGAAAGGAAAGCGATTTTGCGTTTGCGCAGGGAAAAACATCCTCCCTATCAGACCATCCCTTCTGCGGGAAGTTTTTTCCGGAATCTTGAACCAATTAAGGAAAAAGGCAAAAGACAGTCGGCAGGTTTATTGCTCGAACAGATTAATGCCAAACAGATGCATTATGGCGGCGCCCGGGTATACGAAAAACATGCGAATATTATTGTAAAGGATAAAGATTGTACCGCAAGGGATGTTTACGTCTTATCAGGAATGATGGCGGAAAAAGTCAGGCAGAGGTTTGATGTGGATCTGGTGCGCGAAGTCCGTTTTGTTGGTTCTTTCGTAGATTCGCGGCCAAGGGGGTCGGCACTTTTATGGTGAAATATTTTAAAAAGAGGTTCCTTTTTTAACAGTATAAATATAGTATACTAGTAACATAATGATGTGTAATCTGAGTATTTACTATTAAATTTCATATGAAAAAACCTTATTTCCTGATATTTCTCATCGCATTTCTTGGGGCAGCTATTGCCCACGCAGAAAAGCGGAATATTTCAAGTTATCATCCCTCTCCTTTCGGGGTTTTTAATCAATTGCGTCTGGTCCCCCAGAATACGTTTTCCAATCCTGTCACTTGTAATGCGGGGAATGAAGGTTTGATTTTTTTCGACAGTGTTCAAAATAAATTAATGACCTGTGGTAGCACAGGAAACCGTTTAGTTGCCACATGGGAGCAGGAAGGTCAGGTAATCTATCCTGCGGATTCATCACAAAATATTTTTGTTGGAATCGGCGATAGAACACCTGACGCATTGTTGGAGATCAGCGCGTCCGGCTTGAACTTCCCTTATCTTTACTTAAGCAGTGATGATGACAATAACGGGGATATTCTTATTGCCGGCATTGACGGGCGTATAGGATTAGCGTCCGTTACGCCGGAATTTCGATTGACTCTGGATGCGGATAAAGTTGCGCTCGCAACGGCAGACGGTGGCATTATTTCCTATGGCGGGCTCGGCTCAGGCGATACATATTCTTTGGGTGATGCACCCCTGCAGCATCCGCACCTTTTATGGTATCCCCGCAATGCCTCGTTTTATGCGATGCAACAATTTGATGCGGGAAAAAATTTTAATCAACACAATTATGGGTTTGGATACAATTCTTTTTCGGAGGGATACGGGTCTTTTGCCTCAGGATATAATACCCAAGCGAATTTTTTGAATTCTTTTGCCTCTGGTCATAATACGGATGCCGGGAATGATTATACTTTTGCCAGTGGATTATTAACGACGGCTTCCGGAGACTATTCGGTTGCGACCGGAGAAAGTACAATTGCCTCTGGTTTTGCTTCTGTGGCTATGGGGTATTCAACAACAGCCAGCGGAGCCTCTTCAGTCGCTTTTGGAGGAAGCTCAACCGCTTCGGGGGATTATTCTTTTGTGACCGGTGAATCCACAATAGCCAGCGGGATTGCTTCCATGGCTTCCGGTTTGCAATCTATCGCCAGTGGCGATTATTCTGTTGCGATGGGCAACAATGCCCAGGCCTCTGGTGAGGCGTCAATGGCCTTTGGTATCAACACAACATCGTCGGGAGAAAATGCTTTTTCTTCAGGAAGCAACACTTTGGCTTCAGGTAATTATTCGTTTGCCGTCGGGGTGAATGTTGAGGCGCATTCTTATGCTGAGACGGTTTTGGGTTTGAACAATGCGGTGCTGCCGGGTATGACCGCAAATTCCTGGGTGTCGACGGATCCCCTTTTCGTTATCGGTAACGGTACACTTTCAACAGCACGAAAAAATGCGTTGACGATACTAAAAAATGGTAATGTCGCGATCAATGCGTTTGATCCCGGCATCTATCGATTGAAAGTGGTTGGCGGGGATGCTTCGGTTGATGTCGGCCATTCCTGGGATACGGCCTCGGATATGCGTTTAAAAAAGAATATCACACCACTGAAGAATGTATTAGATAAGGTCCAAAAACTGCAGGGTGTAAAATATCATGTTTTAAACGAAGCCGCCACAGCCCCCTATCATATTGGCTTGATCGCGCAAAATGTAGAAAAGCAGTTCCCCAGCCTGGTGAGTACAGATACGTCTACACCTTCCCAATATAAAAGTTTGGGATACGGGCGATTAGTCCCTATCCTTTTAGAGTCGGTCAAAGAATTATTGGGGGAAAATGAAAGGCTGGAAACGCAATTGGCGGAGATCGAGGAAAAGATAATGATTTTAAAAAAATTAAAGGCAGAAAATTCCAAGCAACTAAATCTTGAGCAGGCACAATGAAAAAGATCCTTTTATTCTTATGTTTTTTTTGTATGGTTACCTCGTCTTTGTCCGCTGAAGTACTGACCTTGGTTACCTATTATCCGGCGCCTGTAGGCGCTTACCGCCAAATCCGTTTGATCCCTTATGACACAATCGCGCAACCGATCGTTTGTAGTGATGCGAATGAGGGATTGATGTTTTACGATGATAACACAGGTTTATTAACTTTTTGCGCCAATGACGGGATTAATGTTAAGAAACAGTCAACTACATGGGTTCAGGAGGGTGATTTTTTGACCCCCGCCGATACCGCTGATGATATTTTTATTGGAATCGGAGATTTTACTCCGGAGGCTTTTTTGGAAATAAGCATGTCAGGTCTGGGACATGACTATCTTTATTTAAGCAGCAATGATTTTTTGGATGGAAATATTTTAAAGGTGAATAATTCGGGAAGATTAGGGATAAATTCAAGTAACCCGGATTTTAAGCTTAGTTTGGATGAGGACCTTGTTGGGCAGGGTAGCGCTGATGGTGGTATTCTTGCTTTCGGTAGAATTGATGCCGGGGCTGATCTGAATTTTGCAGGCGAAGGAACACGGTTTATGTGGTATCCTAAAAAATGCGCTTTCCGCGCGGGTTATGTTGACGGTGATCAATGGGATAACACCGAAATCGGAAAATATTCCCTTGCTATGGGTATGAATTCCGCGGCCTTAGGCCTGGCCGGTACCGCCTTGAGCAGCGGGATTGCCAGCGGCGATTATTCTACGGCCATGGGTTTGGGTGCGCGTTCTCCCGGGCCGTATGCCACGGCAATAGGATTACGGGTTGTCAGTGCCAAATCAGGGTCGACAACCTTGGGATTGGATTCAACGGCCAGTGATGATTATACGGTCTCTTTTGGAGATACGAACGCCTCTTTAGCCGCCTATGCCGTAACTTTGGGTTTTTCGAATGTGGCTGATGACATTTATGCTGTTGCGATAGGGGATACTTCTACGGCTTCAGGCAGTCACGCTACGGTTTTGGGACAATCTAATAATGCGCAAAACGCGTATTCGGTTGTTCTCGGGAAGGATTCGCAATCTTTAAATAGCAATAATTTGGCTGTGGGTCACGGAGTGACCGTCTCCGGACAATATGCAACAGCCATGGGTAACTATGCGACTGCTTCAGGTACAGGCTCTTTTGCTCTGGCGGGAAACGGCGCTACCGCCCAATCCTATGCTTCGGTTGTTTTGGGGAAGTACAATGTCATCGCTGGAGATTCTTTCTCTTATGTGGCGCAGGATCCTTTGTTTGTGATCGGTAATGGAATTGATAGCGCGAATCGCAATAATGTATGGACCATCGTTAAAGATGGGAACTTAACCATAGGATCAGGAACCAATGAAGGTTACATGTTGCGAGTACGCGGAGGCAGCGCTTCGGTAGATGCTGCGAATCAATGGAAAACTGATTCTGATGAGAGATTGAAAAAAGACATCCTTCCTTTGACCGGCTGTTTAGCCTCCCTTGCTAAAATCAGGGGTGTTCGGTATAAGGCTCTTAATGACCCGGAAAATGAAACCGCACATATCGGTTTTATCGCTCAAGAGATTGAACCTGTCTATCCGGAATTTGTGGTTACGGCTTTAAATGGATACAAATCTGTTAGTTATGACCGAGTGTCTGCGGTCTTGATTGAAGCGGTAAAAGAATTACGGCATCAAAACACGGCGATGGAATCAGAGATGCAGAGTTTACGGAAGCAATTGGATAATCGCATAATTGAATTAATGGGAGAATAATGAGAAAATTTTTAGTCCTCTTTTTTATACTCTTTCTTGTCAGTACAGGAAACGCTGAAACACTCAGTTTATCAACGTTTTATCCTTCCCCTTACGGGGCGTACACATCTATCCGGATCATGCCGACCGACACAACCGTTAATCCCATAACGTGTGACGCCTCAAACGTGGGCCTGATTTATTATGATTCGGTTGCCGGTGAAATGATTGTTTGCGGAGATACAGCTTCGGAGGCATTATTGGTTTGGCGGCAGGAAGACAGCGGGGTAATCCATCCCATCGATACTAATGAAAATTTGTTTGTAGGGATCGGGGATCCGGCTCCTGATGCGTTATTGGAAATCAGCGCCTCCGGGTTGACTCATCCGTTTTTGATGCTAAGCAGCAATGATAATAGCGATGGAGACATCCTTTCGGTAACCAATGATGGCAGCATTGGGATAGGTTCCGCGACTCCGCATGCGCGGTTGACTTTGGATCAAGACCGGGCCGCTTCTTCAGACGGTGGCATTTTGGCTTTTGGTTCATTTGGCAACGGGGCTTTTTTAACGGCTTCAGGAGCCGGGACACGGATGTTTTGGTACCCAAGAAAAGCCGCCTTTCGTGCGGGTACGGTCACAGGTGACCATTGGGATGATGCGAAAATCGGAGATTATTCCGTGGCCTTGGGTTTTGATGTAACCGCGGAAGGCGTTTCGTCAACCTCCATCGGAAGCAATAACACAGCAACCAGTCTTCATGCCGTTTCTATTGGAGATTTTAACGGTGCTATCGCGAATTATTCTGTTTCGATAGGGTATTCCCTGGTCAATAATGGGATTGCCTCAGTGGCTATGGGAAAAGATAATCAAGTCAATGCTCCTTCTACGGCAGCCATTACATTAGGAAGCAATAATCAGGTTATCGGTGATTCTGCCATAGCCCTGGGTGAAAGCAGTACCAGTTTATTTACGGTAGCTTCTACCGCCATCGGGTACAATTGCGGGGCCTATGGGGTATCCTCAATAGCGTTTGGGTACAATGCACAGGCTACGGAATCGTATTCAACCTCCATGGGATACAATACCGTAGCCGATGAGATCCTGGGGGTTGCTTTGGGAAGATCGACAACGGTCAATGGTTTCAATTCCTTGGCGATAGGAAATAATACGCTAACAGACGGGCAGTACAGCTCGGCTTTTAACGTGGAAACAACCGCCACAGCAATGCAATCCAATGTGTTTGGACGATTTAATATTATTTCCGGAACAGTTGATTCTTGGGTTGATTCGGAACCCCTTTTAGTCGTGGGAAATGGTTCCGGGGATTTGAGCCGTTCTAATGCCTTAACCGTGTTAAAGACCGGAGATACAGTCATCGGCGGAGAAGATCCCCAGGGATACAGGTTAAGGATCTATGGGGGGGATGCCACGGTCGATGCAGCGAATTCCTGGTTGCAGGCGTCGGATGCACGATTAAAAAAACAAGTTCAACCCTTGACTAATGTCTTAGGGAAGGTCATGAATATTCAAGCGGTAGGATACAATGTCATTACTGAACCTGATGAAGCCTCCCAACATATCGGTTTTATTGCGCAAGAAATTGAAAAGGAATTTCCAGAAGTGGTTAATACCTCTCCTGACGGGTATAAAAGCGTGAGCTATGCAACAATAACTCCGATATTAGTTGAGGCGCTGAAAGAATTAAAAGCCCGCAATGACAGGCTGAGAGACCGTTTTCAAGAGTTGCAAAAAGAGTTCGAAGCTCTATGAGCAGGTAATCTGCTGAATCTCCTCCGCCATTCCTCTGCTACCAAATCAAATTCATTACTCTGCTTTGTCGTGAATGTCTTTGGCGACAAGGGATTCTCCGTTTTTTATGGTGAAGATTTTAGTGCCTGTGCTTTGTTTTACTGTGGGTTCGGCGATAAAGGTGTAACCGTTGGCGTTGAATTCGCAGGAATATTCATATCCTAACACGCTTTGGCCACAATACTGGGACGGAGGCTGATAATCGGGATTGATGTTTTTGAGATCATGCGTTGTTTGGGGAAGTTTGCCGTTATTTTCACTCTTGTAGTTTTCCGCGCTCTTTGCAAGATAGGAAAGCGTTCTTTGCGCCATAGCTTCATTCGCGCTTATTTTCGCCCGCAAGAGATTTGGGATCGCGATTGCAGCCAATAGCCCTATGATCGGTAAAATAACAATTGCCAGTGAACCCATAATGATCCCGGAGATGGCTAACCCGCGGCCTTTTAATGTTTCATTATTATTGTTAATTTTTATCAGCGCAATGATACC
>JAGYNW010000085.1 GCA_018399915.1 Candidatus Omnitrophota bacterium | reverse complement strand
TGCCGGCAAAAACCAAAGAACGAAAAAAAAGAACTTTTTCTTGTTTTCCCAATAAAGATGAACGCTTCCCGCTGCCGCCACAAAAAAACCCAAAAAAGTGAGCGACCGGATAAAATGCTGCGTGTTTGCTTTAAGCACGAACCTTTTTCCCCAAGACATCCCTTTAATAATGTTGACCTCAAATGCGTCTTTAAAAACGCTCGGATCATATCCGCCACTCTGCTCAAAGATCATAGGCAGATAAAACAATAATGTCACAAGAAATGCGCTTATTGCAAAGGTACTAAGCTCCTGCAGCCTTTCTTTGCGCCAACAGTTTGGCTTCTCCGCGGCTGCTTTTTTCGCAACAAAAATCCAGTAGGCCGCTGGCAAAAACATGAACGCGGCCTCCTGAAGACGCGTTGCGCCCATCAAACCTAATAGCATGCCGGCCCAAATATAATTACCTTTTGTCCTCTTTTTCGCTTCCCGGAACAAAAACATTAACATTAACAGCAAAAAAAAGCTTGAGGGAGCATGACTGTTAGCATAAACAGAAGACGCCAAAAATATAGGGTTAACGCTCAATAATACCGCGCTCAGAATCGCAGTCGTTTTGTTGAAAATCTCCTTTACAAAAAAATAAAATAAAACAAGGCTTGCTGAACTAAAAAAAACGCTCATAAAATTAACAGCCAAAACACTGTTTTCTACCCCTAGCCCCTTAAAAAACGAGACAAAAACAGCACCTAAAAGGGCTGTTAAGGGTAATCCGGAAGCCTGCAAATAAAGCACCCTCTTCTGCTCTATTATTTGCTCCGCGGTTATGGCCATTCGCAAGGCATCCACATGATACGGGCCCTTGCTGATGAACTGCATCCGCAACAGAAATCCCAATAAAAAAATGATTAATGGAATTAAGGCTTTTTCTCTGCCGCTCATTTTTTTGAAATTTTTAATTTGCTTTCTTGTTAAAAACAGTATCGCCTAAAAGCGATCTCGATTCTTTCAACAGGCCCTTTTGGACATCCGCATAAATAACGGACTCCTTTTTCTGTGGGGCTCTCGCCATGATTTTCCCGGATGGCGCCACAATCATGCTGTTGCCAAATAAAGGGATCCCCTTTGCATTGACTCCGCACTGATTCGGAGCCAACACATAACAAAAATTTTCAATAGCTCTGGCTCGCAAAAGCACCTCCCAATGTCTTTGACCTGTAAACTCCGTGAAGGAAGAAGGGACACACAAAAGATCGGCTCCCCGCTGGGCGTATTTCTTGTAAAGCACCGGAAAACGAAGATCATAACAGATCGATAATCCTGCTTTATAGCCATTAATGTTGCCCATGGCCTGTTTTTCGCCCGCAAGATACACATCCGACTCCCTGATTTTTTTGCCCTTAATCGTCGCTTCAAAAAGGTGTTTTTTCCTGTATTTCGCCTGAACCTTCCCTTGGTTGTCGATCAAAAAACTGGTATTATAAAATCGTCCTTGCCCTTTCTGACTTCGCTTCGGTATTTCCAGCAAAGATCCCGCGAGAATATGGATTTTTTTTCGCGCACAAATTTCTTGAAAAATTTTAATGACTTTTCTGCGAAAAGTTTTTTCCTGTACGGAAGGGGCCAGCTCTCTTTCCGCGCGCTGGCATAAGAACATTTCCGGCAAAAGTACAAATTGCGCTTTTTCCTTCAAGGCTCCTTCGATGCGGGCAAGCGCCGAATCAAAATTCTTTTTTGGATTCAAAGAATATTTTAATTGAATAACTGCGACTTTCATAGGGCTCCTTCAAAAAAATTATTTAACGATAGGAGAAAGAAACGTCCCGCTTGCCAAAAACTGTTCGATCGAGCGGGCTGTCAAGATCGCCTTTTGCTCAAGCGCCTCCCGGGTATTGAACGCGTTATGCGGGGTTAAAAGCACGTCCTCCCGTTGCTCTAAATCCATAAGGATCCTTATCTTTTCTTGAATATGCGGCTCAGAGGCTTTGTTCTTTTCTGATCGCAAATAATCGGCTACAGCTTTCTCTTCCTCATAAACATCTAAAGCCAGACCGCTCAAAACTCCTTTTAAAATAAGGGCATGCAGGTCTTTGATCGGAGAAATTTCTCCCCGGGAAACATTGATAAAAACCGCGTGCGGTTTGATTTTCCCTAAAATTTTATGATTCAGCAGCCCCTGCGTCTCTTTCGTTAACGGCAAGGAACAAAAAACAACGTCTGACTCTTTTAATCCCTCCTCCAAAGATACATAATTAACATCCGCATGCCGGGGTTCTATATCGACACCATTAACAACCATTTTTAACCCCCGCACCATATCCACGAGATGATAACCAATCTTTCCAACACCGATCACCAAGGCCGTTCTCCCAGAGGCATTATTTCCGGTTAAACCATCCCTCTTAAAAGACAAAAAATTACGCAGCTGTGTTTTGGTTTTTTTCAACAATACCAATAAGGCCATGATTGCGTGTTCGGCAACCGCCCGCGAGCAATATTCCTTTAAATAGCCCATCTCTAATGGTGCCTGCGTTTTTTCTTGATACGTGAGCAGATGATCATATCCTTGGCTCCGGGAAAGCACGCCTTCCAATTGCGTGGCCCAAGACAAGGGAATATTAGATTGCGTTCGAATACTGATCACTTTAGCGGGCGCATCGTTATCTCCTTCTTCTTGAACTGTCCGCCAAGTGAACTGGGCTTTTATTTCCGGGTCTAAATGGCGTTTTATCGCACGCTCTTCTTCTTGAAAAACTTCATAGAGTTTGACTTCAATCATTCTTGCCTTTTAGTTTTTTACTTTTTCACTAAAATCATATAAATATAATGCTGCTCCCTCCCGAATATAAGAGTTTATCATTTTTCCTTGTTCATTTAAAACATTTAATGTTCTGTTTTCACATTCTTTCGAGACGTGGACAAAGAAAACCCAAGAACGGGCATTACGGTTAAACCATTTCAAGTCATTGCGAAGAGCCTCTCGACTCGACTGTTTTGTAGCTTCTCCGTTTAAAAAACCGGAGCCATCAAACATATAATACTTGGTGTCATAATAAACCCGCGCTGGTTCCTGCTCATGCGAACAAAGAAATTCTCCGACCAATAAAGGTCTTGGTGATTGATTAAAATATCCATGATAATAACCAAAAGCATATTTAGCGGCACTATTCATGAAAAGCGCATCTTTTGATTGAAAGTGCTCACACCAATAGGACAGGACCGGGCGTGTGGCTTCCCGCTCCTTTGCGGCCAGAAATCTGGAAAACGCCTTATGCGCCGGAAAAAACAAAAAAAGCCCCATGACAAGGATGGCCATCCGCCTTCTCCCAAGACAAATCGCTTTTACAATGAAAAGCAAACCAACGCTCATTAAGAGGTACACCAAGGGAATCAAAAACAGAAAAAACCGGTGGCCAATAGGATACTTGCCCATCAAAGCAGCACCAAAAACACAAACAAAAGGTAAAAAGAAAGCTATGTTCCTGGGTTGTTGACGAACAAGAACGCCCGTGCCGACAAGGAAAAGGAAAGCCGGGACATATGCCAGCGGCCCCCTGGTCACATCCTGGAACAGATCTAAAAATTTCCCCAAAAGCCATTGAGCCGTTTCAAAAGAAAAAACCGGAGAGGAAAGCAAATATCCATGTTCAACGGCCCCTTGCGTTAAGCGTGCATTCGTTGCCATGGGCTTAAGTATCTGCCAATACTGAAAAGCAAACATACCCGCCCAAAACAGGCCGAGAAACAAACTCTTCTTTAAAAGATGAAGGTTTTTGCACAACGCTGCCTCTAAACAAATCCCGCAGACGATAGAAAACAAAATAAAAACAATGGAATAAGAAAACATCAGCGCGACCCAGCCGGCAAGAATAATCATAGTCAGTTTCGTTTTTTCTTTCTCCCTCTGATAAACAAGCGGTATTAAAATATAACATAGCAGGCAAAAAAGGCTTTCGGCGGTATAATGCTTGACCTCAGCCGAATACTGGATCATAAGGGAAGAAAAAACAAATAACGCGAGTGGGAAAAAAATATACCGTCGAGGAAAAACCTTTTCAATCAAAGCAAAGAAAAGGAACAAAGAAGCCACCCCGCAAAGAAAAGGAAAAAAGCGCAAACTGTATTCATTGTTGCCGAATAAAAAAATCATAATTTTTTCTAACAACAAAAAACCGACAGGCGGCAAAGGCAGATCAACGGCAAAGCGTTTAGTCCCTAAAATATCCGAGAACGATTGCCGGCTTACGCCTAGCGCCACGTAGGCCTCATCCAACCACAAAGAACGATTCAATACATACTCTTTTAAGCGCAAAATAATCCCGGTGCAAAACAATAAAAAAACCCCTTTATTGCTGATTACAAAATCCCTGATTTTTTTAAAAGCTTTCTCTTTTGTCATCTTGAATTATTTTTGCGATAAATCAAACAAATAAAGAGCCGCGCCTTTTGCTTGATAGGATTGTTTTCTTTTGCCTCTTGACTCCAGAGCATATAAGATCAAATCTTCTTCTGTTTCTGTATTATGCGTTAAAATAAGCCATGTCCGCGGATTTTCCAGCCATGACTTGAACGCTATTTTTTGTTCTTTCTTTATGTCAACAAATCCATCTAAGAAGCCCCTCTCATCGAAAAAGTAAACCGCAAGATTCCCCTGCGGCATAGCATCGCCGCGCTCTTGGGGAAAATCGATCTTTACCATTGGGATTTTTCTTCTTCCCATGCCTAAAATCCCATGATAATACCCTATGCCGTAAATAGCGTGCCGGTTAAAAAATATTGCGTCACCAGGCTTATATTCTTGTTTTAAGACCCTCATGACCTGCCGAATATCCGATTTCTCTCTTCCCTTCAACCAAAAGGGAGAGCCTTGTTTCACCAGACCAATAAACAATACCAACCCGATGACAATCATGACTCCCTGTCGCATTTTCTCTCTTCTCGGAACTATCCAAAGAAGTCCCTTGGCTAAAAAGAAAAGCTGAGCAGGAACCAAAAAGATTAAAAAGCGCGGAAGAAAAGGATATTTTTTAAGAAGAGCGGACATCAAAGTCAAAATCAGCGGCCCAAGAAAAAGAAAAAAGACCCGTCGATCCTCTCTCCAAGATCTGACTATCCCGGCAAAAATAAATATCAGCCATAGAAAAAGGGGCATGATGCCCAAACTCGCAATCCCGTTTCTATATAAAAGCAAAAAAAAGTCCTTCGTTCCCTCCATCTCAAGAAAAGGCACCGGAGGGAAAAGATCAAAAAAACTCAAAACTTTGACAAAGGCCCTGTCTGCGAATAAAACACGGATCGACACGAAATACAGACACAAAAAACTTACTGCCCACCAAAAACTTATTACAGTGATCTTAAAAAGTTCAGCCTTTTTTCCCTGAGAAGCAAACTCCCAAAACAAGATAGCCCCCAATGGCCCTAAAACAAAAACGCTGGGAAAAGAAAAAAAGATAGCTATCGTCCCTAAAATCCCCAGCGACAAAAAAGTGGGAAAAGACAAAGAACTCTGTCTTAAGGGAAAATACGCTATAAAGAAAATTAAGGCAAACATCAAATCCGTTGAATAAGGTTTCAATTCCGCGGAATAATAAATCAGCGGTTCACTGAAAACAAAAATAGCCAAGGCCAACCACCGGGCAGGCCTATCAAGGATCTTCCGGCATAAATAATAAAATAAAAAGATGGAAACAATGGCGCATAAAAACGGAAAAAGCCTAAGAGCGATTTCATTATTCCCCAAAAGTCCCATGTTCAGCTTTTCCACCAGAAGAAAAAGCATTGGCGGAGCGGCTTGATGCCCTTGAAAGGGTGTAAATAAGAGTATCTCTTTTAAAGAAAGGAATGAAAGGTTGAGCGCGACATAGGCTTCATCGAGCCAAAAGGAACGGTTTTCCAAGAGATGTTGCAATCGCAAAAGAATCCCTGTGATAATAAGGGCCGGTTCCATCATCCCCAAAAAATTTTGAATTCGTTTTTTCATAAAAACTTCTCTGGATGGTTT
The DNA here is from genome assembly GCA_018399915.1 of Candidatus Omnitrophota bacterium. Lineage (GTDB taxonomy): Bacteria > Omnitrophota > Gorgyraeia > Zapsychrales > Zapsychraceae > M55B153. The sequence goes on along the minus strand of JAGYNW010000085.1, from coordinate 2,318 downwards.
TGTTGCCACGCTGTCTACAAAAGCTTCTGTCCTTTATGATATCAGCTTCTTTTTAAGCTTTCTATCAGGTTTTAGGTTAATTATAAATGAAAAAAGGCCACCATTTTCATGGTGACCTTCCCTATTTTGGCGACCCCAGCGGGATTTGAACCCGCGTCGCGAGCTTGAAAAGCTCGTGTCCTGACCAGGCTAGACGATGGGGTCGATAAGATCCTTCATCTATTTTTATTGAAACAGTATTATAAGCAAGATTTTTTACTCGTCAAGTAAAATTATTCTTCCTCTTTCGCGATTACATTGGCTAGCGAGGTAACTTCATCCCCCTCTTTGAGCACGATCAGACGAACACCTTGCGCGCTTCTACCTGTTTGGCGAATCTCATCCGGTCCACAACGAACGATCATCGCCTTTTTGGTCACAGTCATAATTTCATCTCCCGGCATGACGGGTAAGGCTCCGATCACATTTCCATTGCGTTCGGTGACCTTAACATTGATAATGCCTTTTCCGCCGCGGGATTGCGTCCGATAAGAATCAAAGTCCGATCTTTTTGCGAACCCTTTAGATGTGACCGACAAAAGTGTACTTCCGGTCTTGCTGACATCCGGCGGAAAAACGATCATGCTGACCACTTCGTCCCCTTTTGCCAAAGAGATTCCTCTAACGCCTCTGGCGGCGCGTCCCATATCCCGCATATGCTTTTCATTAAACCGCAGAGATTTTCCCAGCTTGGTGGCTAAAAGAATATCATTGCGGCCGCCGCTCAAAGCTGATCCTATCAAATGATCGCCTTTATCTAAATTAATAGCAACAATTCCGCCTTTTCGCGGATTGCTAAAAGCAGACAATTTGGTCTTCTTGACATTGCCTTTTAACGTGGCCATAACCACTGACTGGGAATCCGTGAATTCTTTAACCGCAACAATAGAGGATATCCGTTCGTCCTTGGTAAAGGATAATAAATTAACAATATTTTTTCCTTTCGCGCTTTTTGAGGCGATAGGGATCTCGTAGACCTTCAACCAACGGACCGTACCTTTGTCAGAAAAGATCAAAAGATAATCTTTGGACGAGGCAACAAAAAGCTGTTTAACAAAATCCTCTTCTCTGGTTGTCATAGCCGTAACGCCTTTGCCGCCCCGTCGCTGACGTCGGTAAGATGAAACCGCTAACCTTTTGATATAACCGGAATTGCTGATGGTAATTGCCATATCCTCTTCCGCGATCAAATCCTCCATCTCGATCTCTTCGGCTTTGGCCGCGATCTCTGTTCTTCTCTCATCACTATATTTCTTTTTAATAGCCAAACTTTCATCTTTAATAATATCATTGATCAATCCTTCAGATGCTAAAATCGCACGATAGCGCTCAATATCCTTCAATAACGATTGATACTCATTTTCAATCTTATCCCTTTCTAAAGCGGTCAAGCGTTGTAACTGCATCTCCAATATCGCCTGTGACTGGATCTCGGAAAGAGAAAACTTGTTCATCAACGAAACTTTTGCTTCCGGAGTACTTTTGGATTCTCTGATCGTTTTGATAATCTGATTAATATGATCCAGAGCAATCTTTAAGCCCTCCAGTATATGCGCCCGTTTCAGTGCGCGCTCAAGCTCAAACTGAGTCCTTCTGCGGATAACCACTCTGCGGTGTTGAATAAAATGGTTGAGCAGTTGTTTTAAATTAAGCACCTTCGGACTATTGTTCACCAAGGCCAAATTAATAATCCCGAAGGTTGTCTCTAATTGCGTATGCTTATACAAATAATTCAAAATTATCTGTGGTTCCACATCCCGTCGCAGCTCTATAATAACGCGGATCCCGTCCTTATCCGACTCGTCCCGAATATCCGTAATCCCATCTACCTTTTTTGCTTGAACCAATGCGGCTATATCGCTTATCAATTTCGCTTTATTGACCTGATAAGGCAATTCCGTAATAACGATCATATCCTTGTTATTCTTTTGTCGCTCGATATTGCCTTTAGCCCTAACAGTTAATTTCCCCCGGCCGGTTGTATAAGCGTTAACAATGCCTTCTCGACCACAAATAATGCCGCCAGTGGGAAAATCAGGGCCTGTTACTATCTTGCAAAGCGTTTTTAGGTCTGCGTCCGGCTTTTCTACCAAATGGATAACGGCGTCTATGACCTCTCCTAAATTGTGCGGTGGCATGTTTGTCGCCATACCGACAGCAATCCCGGTTGAACCGTTTACAAGAAGGTTCGGAAATGCCGAAGGCATCACGACCGGCTCTTCCAATGTAGAATCAAAATTCGGAGCAAAATTGACGGTTTTTTTATCAAGATCAACCAG
>JAGYNW010000084.1 GCA_018399915.1 Candidatus Omnitrophota bacterium | reverse complement strand
ACCACAAAAGATTTTGACATGAGCAACTTTTTGGTCTTCTGATTCGACGTGAATCTCAATAAATCCACCATTTTTAATCACTTTGAAGTTGCCGGTTTTAAAAAGGATCCGGTCGCCTAATCGAACAGGGGCAAAAAATTCAGCATCGACTTTTCCAAGAAAAACGGTCTGAATATTTCCGGACTGAGAAAATTCCAGATGAAAGAAGGCGGCCGCGCTCTGAGCCGCGCCTTCAATAATAAAAACCTCGGGATACCATATCAAGCCGGTATTCCCGGCTGCGCCGTCTGAAAAGTTTACTGACCATTCATCAGCACTCGTATTTTTGATGGCGGTGAGATTTTCCTTAGATGAATATTGCGTGATCTTATCGATAAAAAGAAACGGATAGCGTTGAGGGATGAGCTGTGTTATGTCCGGATAGTTTGTCATAGCTATTCACTCTAAAGAACATGCATCGTCATTCTATTCGCACAATTATATTTCCAGCTTCTCTACATCCGCAGGAGTGCGGATATTATGCACTTTATATTCCCGGTTGATCTTGCGCAAAAGCCCTTTAAGAATATTGCCCGGGCCGATCTCGATAAAATCGGTAATGCCTTCTGATGCAATGAACTCTACAGAATCGACCCACTGAACGGATGACGTGATCTGACGGGCGAGGTTGCTTGAAATGATAGCCGGATCAGCCGTAGGCCGCGCATCCACATTGCTGACGATAGGAAAGTCCGGGGTCTTGATCGTAAAATTTTGCAATTCCCTCTCGAATTTATCGGCGGCTGTTTGCATCAGCGAGGAATGAAAAGCTCCGCTGACATCCAAAGGGATCACGCGCTTGGCTCCGGATTCCTGTAATTTTTCGGAGGCAGCCCTTACCTTATCCGCATGCCCGGTAATAACGATCTGTTCCGAAGAATTGAAATTCGCGACCTCAGCTCCGGACTCTTGGCAGATAGCGGTTAACTTCTCCTTGTCCATCCCGATAACTGCGGCCATGGCACCATGGTTTTCTTTGGTCGCTTCTGTCATAAAAGCGGACCTTCTTTCTATCAATTTTATGGTATCCTCAAACGAAAGCGCACCACAGGCGCATAAAGCAGAATATTCTCCGAGGCTCAGGCCACAGGCGAACTTCGAATCAATCTCTTTAAATTTATCGGAAGCCTTAAATGCGGCCAAAGCCGCCATGCTCATAGTAATGATCCCCGGCTGACAAAATTCCGTCAAAGTTAATTTTTCCTGCGGTCCATTAAAGATGATATCTGACAGACCGCTGACAACCTCATCGGCTTTATCATAGATCAGCCTGGATTCCGGACAGGCATCAAAAAATTCCCGTCCCATACCTACCTGCTGAGCGCCTTGCCCGGGAAAAATAAAAGAGACTTTCTTCATAGATCAAACCCTTTCCTTCTGAAACAATTCATAAATTACGAACCCTTAATTCACCATCTGACAACATTAGCGGCCGCGACCAAACCCGCGCCAAAAGTTACCAGAAGCACATGATCCCCTTTTCGGATACGTTTATTCTCAACAGCTTCATAAAGGGCAACAAGGATGGATGCAGCGGACATATTGCCGTATTTCTCAATGTTAATATAAAATTTTTCTTTCGGAAGTTTCAATTTCTTGGCTACGCCGGAAATAATACGGTCATTAGCCTGATGCGGCACAACGCATTCAATATCGGATAATTTTAATTTAGCTTTTTTTATGGCAACACTTGCGGCCTCAAACATTGAATTGACCGCGACTTTGAATAAAGCTTGCCCGTTCATAGTAACATACGGAGGCTTGATCGCCTGGCAGGTCTGGTCCAAAGGGTTCCTTTCCTCTGCGATGACCTCCAGCAGATGTCCATAAGCTCCCTGCGCGTGCATAAATTCTGATAAAATACCGCGATCAGAACGGACATGGCCTAAAAGACAAGCGCCCGCGCCATCACCGAAAAGCACGCACGTTGACCTGTCATTCCAATCCACCAATTTGGAAAACTTCTCCGCCGCAACGACCAAAGCATTTTTATAAAGGCCGGTCTGAACATACTGTTTAGCTGTCGTCAATGCGCATAAAAACCCGGAACATGCCGCATTCACGTCAAATGCAGCTGCCTGAGTCGCACCGATGGCCCGCTGGACCATACAGGCTACAGCCGGAAAATTGCTGTCAGCCGATGCCGTCGCCACGATAATCAATTCTATCTTTTGGGCATCCATATCCGCATTCTTGATCGCCTCACGGGCAGCCTTAATCGCCATATGACTGGTATCCTCATCCGCGGCCGCGATACGTCTTTCTTTAATACCTGTGCGTATGGTAATCCATTCATCAGAGGTATCCACCATTTTTTCCAGATCATGATTGGTTAAAACTTTTTTAGGTAAGTAATGCCCGAGGGAAATAATTCCAACATTGCTCATTTTGTATTCCTTTATCTAGTGATCAGCATTCGGTTCTCTGCCAAGTCATCTTCCTTAACCCAACTACACGGCAACTTCTTTTCGCATTGCCTCAATAATATTATGATCGACTTCACGCATGGTCGCGCTGATCGCATTCTTAATCGCCTTGGGGGAAGAACGACCGTGACCAATCATGACAATGCCATTGACACCTAAAAGCGGGGCCCCGCCATATTCACTATAATCCGCGTATTTTTTAATATGTTTCAGGTTTGTCTTCATTAAAAAAGCCCCCAGCATCGCTAAAGGGCTTTTCTTTATTTCTCTTTTTAAAAGGGTTCCGGCTGACTCCATAAGGCCTTCGGAGATCTTGATCACAATATTTCCGACATATCCGTCACAAATAATGCAGTCGGCCTTGCCGGAAAAAACTTCATTCGCTTCGATATTTCCGATGAACCCTTTCACCTTCTCTTCCATAAGTTTATGCGTCTCCTTCTCAAAATCCGAACCCTTGGTCTCTTCTTCTCCAATGTTCAACAATCCTACCGTAGGGGAAGCAACACCTAAAACTTCCCGGACATAGACTTCCGACATCTGGGCAGACTGTACCAAATGCTGGTGTTTGGGAGCGGTATTGGCACCCACATCGATCAAGAATGAAAATTTCTTGAGCGTAGGAATGACCAACCCGATGGCCGCTCTGTCAACACCAGGCATCATTCGCAACTTGACAGTCGCGGCTGACACAACCGCGCCGGTATTACCTGCGCTGACAAAGGCATTGTATTGAGAGGATTGCTTAAGCAGATCCAGGCCCAAAGAAATAGAGGATTTTTTCTTCCGGCGTAATGAAACAGCGGCGGGTTCATGCATGCCTACCACTTCAGGCGCGTGAATTATCTCGATAAGCTCTTTGGGATATTGATATTTCTCTAATTCTTTGATGATCTCATTTTCTAAACCTATTACGGCCACATGAACATGAAAATCATTAACCGCGTCCACCACTCCTTCAATAGTCGCACCCGGGGCATGATCGCCCCCCATCGCATCAACGACAATCTTCATTTACAAGGTTCCCTTCTGTTATAAATTGGAAAATTTAAGGGCTTTAAAGCGAGCTTATTTCTCGTCTTTTTTTTCTTCTTTGACTTTTATCGCCACTACTGGTTTTCCTTTATAAAACCCACAAAAAGGACATACTCTGTGCGGAACTACCGGCTTGCCGCAGTGCGAACATGCCGTTAAACTGGGGATCGCGATCCCGTCATGCGTTCTTCGTTTGCGCTGTCTTTGGCGCGAATGTTGTCTTTTAGGATGAGCCATTGTATTTATTCCTCCTTAACAGTGATCTGGCAGCCATGCGTGAAAACCTTATAGGTTTACCGGCCATGAACCATAGACACCTTATTCTTTACAGTTGCATTTATTTTCATTTAAATTTGTACCACACTGAGGACAGATCCCTTGACAGTCCTTGCAGCAAAGCACTCTATCAGGCAAATTCAATAATATTTCCTGACGGAGATCCTCCGTTATATCGATAAAATCCGCACCCCGGCTCTCTATCTGGTAAAACAGGTCTGCCTGAGTTTTATAATCCTGCTTTACATCCGTCAGGCAGCGGGAACAAAAAGCGTGAAACTTTCCTCGCGTCCCTATATGGACGATCAATTCATCCTGCGCCTTATAAACCTTAAGATGTAAGTCCAAAGGCTCAATGAACGTCAAGCCGTCATCTTCCCTTTTGTCGATCAAATCGTTCGGAAAAGTACTGTTGAGCGCTAATCCTTCTTCGGGGATATCGCGAATATGTATCTTCATAAAATCAAAACTATTATACCTATATTAATTAAAATTAGGCCACAGACAATTTCTTTTTCATTTTTTTCTGAACTACAGCCGGAACAAAAGAAGAAATATCCGCGCCTAAAGAAGCCGCCTCTTTGATCAATGACGACGATAAAAAAGTCACCCCTTCGGATGGGACTAAAAGAAGAGTCTCGATCTTTTGATCCAGCCTGCGGTTCGTCATAGCCATCTGGACCTCATAGTCAAAATCCGATATGACACGCAAACCCCGGATCAAAATATTGGTTTTATGTTTGTGTGCGTATTTAATAACCAGACCGTCAAAGAGTTCAACCGTAACGCCCTTGATCCCCTTGGTCGCCTGCTTCAACATCTGAAACCTTTCTTGAGCCGTGAAAAGGGTTTGTTTGCGTGTATTATTGGCAACACCCACGATCACTTTATCAAAAAGGCGCGATGCCCGTTTGATGAGATCCAAATGCCCATAGGTAAGCGGATCAAAACTTCCGGGATAGATAGCTGTTCTATTCATGATCTTTATTGTTTGCAATCTTATATAAGGATATCACTGTCGATCCGTACTTTTTTTCTCTAAAAAGAAAAAACCGCCCTTCCTGTTGGGGCAGTATTTCATCTTTTTTATGCTCAATGATGAGAAGCGAATTAGGGTGTAATATATCATATGCCTTCAGGGTTTTCAAGATTTTTTTTGCCAGGCCTCGACTATAAGGCGGATCCACATAGACAACATCAAACGTTCTTTTTTGCTCGGCAAACAACTTTATGGCTACAAAGGCATCAATATTAAAAATTTCCCACAAAGCAGCTTGGCCTTGGGGATTTTCCAAATTCAAAAGGTCCAGGTTCTCACGTATAACCTGGGCGCACTTAGGATCTTTTTCAATGAATGTGGTCCGGCGGGATCTGCGGGACAAAGATTCCAGCCCCATTGCCCCACTTCCGGCAAATAATTCCAGAAAATCAATGCCATTAAGATCCCCGCCGATCATATCAAAGACCGCTTTTCTGATCATGTTTTGGGTAGGACGTATGCCACTGGGCATGTAGAAGTTCCGATTTTTATATTTTCCCCCAAGAATTTTCATATAGTAAATTTTTTCAGAAAGTTACAGCAACGTTTAGCGGGTCCCCCCTTAAATGAGAACAGGCATTAAGCTATTCCTCAATGCCGCGCAACTATTTTAATATAAAGAAGAGGGAGAATCCCATTTTTAGAAATTAAGATTATTAATGTTAATATAAATAATTCAAATTTGCATCCATTAAAATAATTTAAAAACTTTTTTAAATATTTTTCTGTGCTGATCCGTTTAATAATCGTCATTGTCTCTTGACTATGACTTCAATAAGTTGCGCCTTAAGGCTGAAATGCTTCGCATTTCAACCTGCCTGCACCATCTTTAAATACTCCGGATATCTCTTGAGGATAATTTCCCTGATCCCTTGATTCGTCTCTTTTTCTAATCGCGGATCACTGCGGCTCAAGGCCAATGCCTCTTTACGGGCTAATGCCAAAAGATCCAACTGGGTGGCTGGATTGGCGACCTTCAACTCACTGAAACCATGCTGATGTCTTCCGAAAAAATGGCCGGGCCCCCTGAGCATCAGATCTTGCTGGGCGATCTTAAACCCGTCATTAGTAGAAACGATCGCATCAAGGCGCTTGCTCCCTTCCGGACTCTTCGCATCCCCCACCAGCAAACACAGGCTGTCTTTACCGCCCCGGCCTATCCGGCCCCGCAATTGATGCAGTTGTGAAAGCCCAAACCTCTCGGCATGCTCTATTACCATAACACTTGCATTGGGAACGTCAACCCCTACCTCCACCACTGTTGTGGCGACCAAAATATCAATTTCTTGGGCCTTAAAACGCCGCATAACATCGGCCGTCTCCTCTCTGGATAATCTCCCGTGGATAAGCCCAACCCGGTATTCTTTAAAAATATTTTTCTGAAAGTCCGCGTACATCCCCATAGCCGCTTTCAGATCAAGCTTGTCCGATTCTTCGATAAGTGGATATACAAAGTATGCCTGACTTCCTTTCTTCAGCTCCTGTTTGATCCTGGCATAGACCTGTTCCTGCGCCTCTAGTCTGAACAATTCCGTCCGAATATTGCCTCTGCCCGGTGGCATCTCATCAATCACAGAAATATCCATATCCCCATATAGACTGATATATAAAGTTCTTGGGATCGGCGTAGCCGTCATGATCAATACATCAGGATTATTTCCTTTTTGCGACAACAAAGATCTTTGCCTGACGCCGAACTTATGCTGCTCATCAATAACAGCAAAACTCAAATCCTTAAAGACCACCCCTTCACTGATCAAGGCGTGCGTGCCGATCACAATATCAATGGAACCATTATGTATTTGAGCATGAATAGTTTCTTTTTCTGTGCGTGATAATCCACTGGAGATAAACGCCACTTTCATTTTCCCGAACACCCCAGAGGTGATCATTTGCTGAACATTCTGATAATGCTGGGATGCCAGAATTTCAGTCGGCGCCATGATCGCTGACTGTTTTTTATTAATAAACGCGTTATAACAACCAAAAAAAGCGACCAGGGTCTTCCCGCAACCCACATCTCCTTGCAAAAGTCGCAACATAGGCGCGGGTTGCGCCATATCCGCGCGGATCTCGCGTATCACCCGTTTTTGCGCAGAAGTAAGTTCAAAAGAAAACGCATGGACAAAATTTAAGACCTGACTGTCTGAAAGCGTATGCGCACATCCTGTTTTTTGCTTTAAATTCACGCGACGCAAAAGTATGGACAATTGATAAAAATAAAACTCTTCAAAGGAAATCCGTTTAAGGGCATTCTCTTGATCTTCAAAATTCTCAGGGAAATGGATATTCTCAATACTTCGCTTAATATTATATAGCCTGTATTTATTTCTGATAGGAACCGGCAGCTCATCCTCCAGACTATCTTGATAATCTTCGATACAACTCATAATAACTTTACGCAAAAATCGCTGCGTAACACCGCGCGTCAAAGGATAGATCGGAACAATACGTTTCAAGGACAAGCTTTCTTGCTCAGCTTCAATGATTTCATATTCAGGTGAGACCATTTGCAAATGATTTTTGTACATGTCTACCTTGCCATAACAAACCACGGTCTTTCCCGTCTTAAAATAATGCTCAAGATAAGGCTGATTGAACCATGTACAGGCCATGCGTCCGGATTTATCATCAATGATCACATCCAGCACATGTTTGCGGGTATGCCAACTTTTTTTAGAAGCCTTACGGATAACCGTACCCATAATGGTCTGTCCCTCACCCAGCTGGACCTGCGCAATCGGGGTAATGTGCCGCCTGTCCTCATACCTGCGAGGGAAAAAATTCAGGAGGTCTTCAATCGTCTCTATGCCCAGATTCATGAACAATCGGGACTTTGCCGGACCAACGCCCTTCACAAACCGGACAGAAACTTCATTCAATTTTTGCATGGTCATCGGATTAAACCCTCAGTTGTACCTGATCATTATTCGTCAATAATTCTTTCGGCTCAAAAAAGAAAAAAAAGTTTTTAAAAATTCTAATCCTGGGGAAAAAGCCAAAAAAATTACAAAAAAAAAACAAGCGTGATTGCTTGTTTACTATTGTATCTGTATTTTTAATGATTTCCAGCATTCCTGGTAACTTAACAGAGCGCTAAAAAGATCCCTATCGCAGCCGTCGGATTTTCCTGGCCAAGCGCTTCTGATATTCTGCGCCGAAAACCTCTTGAAAATCATACCCGTCTTTGAATTTATCGAAATCATCTTCTTCGGATTGAGACAAAACCTTATCTTCAACAAGATTGCACACAATATTTCCAAAATCCTCAGTGCTGTTCACACCCCAATGCTGCAAGACCGTCAGGGTCATAGGCCCGAACATGTTCATCAATAGCTCTTTAATGCCGAGCAGCAATTCTTCTGCCTTCACATGCTTGGTCTTCTTGAATTTTTTCTGGGTATAGGAAAGGGCCTGCATGACAAATTCGTAAACACCTTCGTTATAACGTGAGTCGCGGGTATGAATACCTTCAATTATGCTGTAAAATTGATTATTCATTAGATGTA
>JAGYNW010000083.1 GCA_018399915.1 Candidatus Omnitrophota bacterium | reverse complement strand
GTTATTTGATATTGAAATCTATGCGGATGAAGCTGAGTTTATGGGGAAATCATACGCCTATCAACTGTATTTTAATTACGTGCGTAAAAATCGATATCGTGGTAAGGTGTCACCATTGGATGAGCTTAAAGAAAGGTTCCCAAAAACAGATGCAGGAATATTAAATTTGCCTCCTGTGAGGCTTGAGACCTTGCTTAACAATCAATTTAGGGGTGGATACCATGTGCCTGGATCAGCCCAAAACGTTGGGCTTTGCACTTCCATTTATCAAAAAATCTGATATTATGATGAGAAATTGTGAATCTAACCGAAAACCCACCAACCCGGGATAGAACCCATGCAAAAAGATTACAGTCATGATATTGCGCGTGAACTGAACGTAAAGCCCCCTCAGGTAGCTGCCACCATCAGCCTGCTGGACGAGGGATCAACGGTCCCGTTCATTTCCCGTTACCGCAAAGAGGCCACCGGCAATCTGGATGAGGTGGCGGTAACCACTGTCCGCGACCGGCTCGCGCAGCTGCGCGAACTGGATAAACGCCGGGAAACCATATTGAAGTCCATTAAAGACCAGGGCAAGCTTACCGACAAACTCAAAGAAAAGATCCTGGCCGCGCAGACCCTGGCGGTCCTGGAGGACATTTATCTGCCCTACAAACCCAAGCGCCGCACGCGTGCGACGGTTGCCAAGGAAAAAGGCCTGGAACCGCTGGCCAAGGCGATCTTTGCCCAGCAAGGCATTGCGGTTGAGTCCGAGGCGCAAAAATATGTCGATGAGAAAAAGAAAGTCGCAGACGTAAAAGCCGCCTTGCAGGGCGCTAAAGATATCATCGCCGAATGGATCAACGAGAACGCGCCGGTGCGCGCGCAGCTGCGAGAACTGTTCCGGGAGAGTGCGGTGATTACCTCCAAGGTCAACAAGGGTAAGGAGGAAGAAGGCCAGAAATTCAAAGATTATTTTCAGTGGAATGAACTCGGCAAAACCGCGCCTTCGCACCGCATTTTAGCCGTCCGCCGCGGGGAAAAAGAAAAGATCCTCAGCGTGCGCATTTTGCCCAGCGAGGAAAAAGCCCTGACCATCGTCGAGGATATGTTCGTCAAAGGGCCGCTCACGCAAGACGATTGCCGCCTGGTTCAGGAGGCGGCGGCCGACAGTTACAAGCGCCTGTTGTCCATGTCGTTGGAGACCGAGATCCGTCTGGAGCTCAAAAAACGCGCCGACCTGGAGGCCATTGAGATTTTTAACAATAACCTGCGCCAGCTTTTGATGGCCCCGTCGCTGGGACAGAAACGCGTGATGGCCATTGACCCGGGCTACCGCACCGGTTGTAAAGTCGTGTGCCTGGATGACCAGGGCCAGCTTTTGATCAATGACACTATTTATGTGACCGCCGCGCCGGCCAAACTGGAGGGGGCCGCCGCCAAGATCCGGGATCTGTGCGCGCGCTATGCTATTGAGGTCATCGCGATCGGTAACGGCACAGCCAGCCGTGAGACCGAGACTTTCATCAAAAGCATTGGCCTGCCTTCGGAGATCTTTGTCACCATGGTCAGTGAGAGCGGGGCGTCGGTGTATTCAGCGTCCGAAGCCGCCCGGGAGGAATTCCCGGATTATGATGTCACGGTCAGAGGCGCGGTGTCCATCGGCCGCCGGCTCATGGATCCTTTGGCGGAACTGGTCAAGATCGATTCTAAATCCATCGGCGTGGGCCAGTACCAGCACGACGTGGACCAGACCCTTTTGAAGCGAAACCTCGACGACGTGGTGATCAGCTGCGTGAATCAGGTCGGGGTGGAGGTCAATACCGCCAGCAAACAGTTGTTAACCTATGTCTCCGGGTTGGGTCCCACCCGCGCGCAGGCGATCATCGATCACCGCAACGCCTACGGCGCTTTCAAGGCCCGCACCCAGATCGTGGATGTGCCCGGCCTGGGGCAAAAAGCCTTTGAACAGGCGGCCGGTTTCCTGCGCATTCATGACGGAGAAAATCCCCTGGACCGCAGCGCGGTCCATCCGGAGGCCTATCCGATCGTCGAGCGTATCAGCCAGGATCTGCAATGTCAGATTATCGACTTGATGAAAAATGAAGCTCTGCGCCAGCGCATCGATCTGCAAAAATACGTGACTGAGACCATCGGGATGCCGACCTTGGTCGATATCAAAACGGAGCTGGCCAAGCCGGGCCGTGACCCGCGCCCGCCGTTTGAGATCTTCACCTTCAAGGAAGGCGTTAACACCATTGATGATTTGGCGCCCGGCATGAAATTGACCGGGGTCATCACCAATATCACGGCCTTTGGCGCCTTTGTGGATATCGGGGTGCATCATGACGGGCTGGTGCATATCAGTCAGTTATCGGATAAGTTTGTCAAGAACCCGCATGACGTGGTCAAGGTACATCAGAAGATTGAGGTGACGGTTCTGGAGATTGACCTGCCACGCAAGCGCATCGCCTTAACCGCCAAAAGACAATAAGCCGTCAACAGGCAAGAAACCGGCCCAAAAACAGGCTAAAAAACCCGGATGGGGCTTTTTGGGGAAAAAAGCTCCGTCCCTGTTTATTTTTATTTGCGCTTATCATTGACAAGCCCGGTGGCAGGATATACCATATATTCATCTTACAGATAACCGCACATTAACGCAGAAAATCGCAGCACTCAGCCGCTTAATTTTAGGAAAAATGATGATCCGAAGAACACCATTACAACGACAGCTCCTTATGATTGCTGTTGTCCTGTTCGTGAGTATTGCCGGGCGCGTCCTGGCCCAGACCACGGACCGGATGACACCCAACGCACCGTCCGGCTCCAGGGATATTGTTAAAATCGCCGAAGAGCAGCGCCAGGCGATTGAGCGCAATATCCGGCAAAAGCTGCAAGATCAGAATTCCCTCAAAAACAAGCGCCTGACCAATTTCAAGATCATCCAGACCCTTTTTATCCTGGTCTTGGGTTACATATTTTTATTCATCCTGATCAAGATCATTAATGGCCGGATCCGTGATATCAAGACACGCCACCAGATCCGCAAGGCAGCGGTTTACTCGGTCACGCTTGTGATCATGATCATGATCTTTATTATCTGGATGCAGAATTTAAGCTCCCTGACGATTTATTTAGGTGTGCTTTCCGCCGGGTTGGCACTCGCGCTCCAGGAGGTGATCTTGTCGATCGCCGGATGGGTCTTGATCCTGAGCCGCCGGCCTTTTGAGCTGGGCGACCGCATTGAGATGAATAATGTCAAGGGAGACATTATTGATATCCGGATGTTCCAGACCTCATTGCTGGAGATCGGCAACTGGGTGGACGCGGATCAGAGCACCGGCCGCATCGTCAATATCCCCAACAGCATGATCTTCAAGCATGAGTGCTACAATTACAGCCGGGGATTTGAATTTATCTGGAATGAGATCCGCATCCTTTTGACGTTTGAAAGCAACTGGGAAAAAGGCAAGGCCATTATGACGGAGCACGCATTGAAACTGGCCGAGGGCATGGAGGATCATATCCAGCGCAAGATCGAGGCCATGCGCAACCGCTACATGATCTATTACGGGAAGCTCTCGCCGATCGTCTATGTGAATATCAAAGACAGCGGCGTGGAATTGACTTTGCGCTATCTGACCGAGGCCAAAAAACGGCGCTCCACCCAGGATCAACTCTGCCAGAATGTTTTGAAAGATTTTGAAAAAGAACCCGATGTGAATTTCGCTTATCCGACCTACCGGATTGTGAAGGAATAAACCCGTAACACATGATCAGTGATCACTGATGAATGACAAGTAGAAAGGCCCCTATGTCCTATTTAGTATTAGCCCTGAAATACCGGCCGCAAAAGTTTTCGGAACTGATCGGCCAGGAACATATTACCGATATAATCAGCAAATCCATTGAATCCGACCGTTCCGCGCATTCTTATTTGTTTGCCGGCCCGCGCGGCGTGGGCAAAACTTCTTGCGCGCGGATCCTGGCCAAATGCCTTAATTGTGAGACCGGTCCGACTTTGAATCCCTGCGGGGAGTGTTCTTCCTGCAAGGAGATCGCCAAGGGGACCAGTTTTGATGTTCTGGAGATCGACGGTGCCTCCAACCGCGGCATCGATGAAATCCGCGCCCTCCGGGAGAACGTTAAGTTCGCCGCCAATTTTGGCCGTTATAAAGTCTATATTGTCGACGAGGTGCACATGCTTACCAGTGAGGCCTTCAATGCTTTGCTGAAGACCCTGGAAGAGCCGCCGGAACATGTCAAATTTATCTTTGCCACGACAGAACCGCACAAGGTGCCGGGCACCATTATTTCCCGTTGCCAGCGTTTCGATTTCAAACGCATTTCGATCAAATCCGTGGTCGCGGCTTTGGATGAGATCAGCCGTAAGGAAAAATTCAAGGTCAGCCCCGAGGCCCAGTATGCGATCGCCAAGGCTGCCCAGGGCAGTTTGCGTGACGCCTTGAGTATTCTGGATCAGTTGAGCGTGGTCGCTGATAAAGGCATTGAGTCGCAGGATGTTTTTTCCATGCTGGGGCTGGTGCAGACACAGCGGCTATTTGATCTGACCGATGCCCTGGCTGAGAAGAATTGTGTGGCCGCCCTTGATATCGTCGAAGATGTGATCGATAAGGGTAAGGATGCCAAACAGCTTTTGAAGGACATGATCGAACATTACCGCAATCTTATGGTTATCAAGGTCGGCGGGAAATCTTTAGGCAAACTTGTGGATTATCCCATCGCGCTTAAAGAAATGCTGCTTGAACAATGCGACCGCTTTACATTGAAGGCCATTATCAAGACCATCGATATTCTGGTGGAGGCGCAGGATGTGGCCCGGATCACCGAATCCATCCGCCTGCCTTTGGAAGTGGCCTTTGCCAAATTAACCTACACCAAAGAAGGCAAAACCCCGACCGGCGCCAGCGGCTCTGCTACGGCTGAGTCAGCGTCCCGGAAAGCCTCTCCGATCGGGATGCTTAAAAGTGAAAAAGGCCATGTGGTCATCGGTGGGAATAACACGCCGCCGGAACCCGACTTGAACGTGGTTGATGATGAGGTGGAGGTCAAGGTGGACGCTGACGGAGATGTGATCCAGGAAGAGATCGGGCCGACCGAATATATCCAAAGCGCGGTGGTGGATGAATCCGATGAATTGAATGTCACGCGGATCCGTAAACTTTGGGACACCCTGACCCATCAGGTCAGCAAGAAAAAGATGTCCGTGGCTACTTACTTACAGTCTGCCAATCCCGTGGAGTTTGACGGCACCAAGCTGGTGATCGGGTTTCCGGACAAGTGCGCGTTCCATAAAGAGTCCCTGGAGACCCAGGTCAATGTGCAGCTGGTCGAATCCATTTTTTCCGAGGCATTAGAACGCGCCATCATTGTGCGTTATGCGATCGTCGAGGATTTTATCCCGCAGGAAGAGACCGAAGAGGTTAAGGATGTCCTGGATGCCTTTGACGGCGAGGTTATCAGCAAGTGGCATTCAGAGTGATAAGTTGCTTTTAAACTTATCACTCATAAGGTAATGCACAAAAGGTAGCGAATAGAAGATAGAAAAATAAGGAAAAACGGTTAGAAAACAGGGACAGCCCTTATTTATTGTTATTTATGTCATATCCTACACTTATAGAAAATTTGATCGAACAGCTTAACAAGCTGCCCGGTATCGGCCGGCGCAGTGCCGAGCGTATCGTGTTCTGGCTGTTGAGCCATCCGAAGGAGGATGCCCTCAATTTGAGTCAGGGGATTATCGATTTGAAAGAGGGCCTGCAGTTCTGCCGTATCTGCAATAATTTCAGTGAATCCGAGGTCTGCCGGGTGTGCGCGGATAATTCCCGCGACCATAAGACCGTGTGCGTGGTGGAAAATCCCAAGGACCTTTTAGCGATTGAACGCTCCGGATCTTACCAGGGTGTGTATCATGTGCTTCTGGGCACCATATCGCCGACCGAAGGCCGCGGGCCGGAACAGATCAGGATTCCGCAGTTGATGAAGCGGATCGCTGAGCAAGGCATCCAGGAGGTCATTATCGCGACCGACCCGGATAATGAAGGGGAGATGACCTCTTTATATATCGCGGACCAGCTCAAAGGCCAGGCCGTTGAGGTCAGCCGTATCGGGTTAGGCCTGCCCATGGGCAGCGCTTTGGAGTTTGCCGATATCTCCACGTTAAATATGTCTTTGAATTCCCGAAGACTTATGAAGTAGGAGTAATGAACAGGCGAACCCTCATTATTTACAAAATTCTGAGTTTATGATAGATTTGAAAGGTGAAAAACAGTAAAGCCAATCTTACTTTAGGGGACAGGTCCTATCAGAGATTGATCGCCTCGATCAAGAAGACGCTGATGCACGGCTTGATCGCCGCCCAAAAGGCCTTGGAATATCAGCGCCTGAAAACGTATTGGCAGATCGGCCATGATATTACCCGCGCAGTGGAGGCCTCTTCCGGCTCCATGGTTTTTGGGCAAGCCCTTTATACGCGTATTGCCGGGCAGCTGACCCGCGACCTGAAAGTCGATATCTCGCCTGACACACTTTACCGGGCTATTCAGTTCAGCCGTGACCACCCGGATTTTCCGGAAAATACCCCGTTAACCTTTACCCACTATATCGCTTTGCACCGGGTATCGGATGCGAAAAAACGCGCAGCCCTGGAGAAGAAAGCCATTAAGCAGCAATGGTCCTCGGTCCGGCTGAAACAAGAGATCGCGCGTTTGAACGCCATTGAATTAAAGGACGATGACGCGCGCTTAGCGTCATTACCGGTTGCGCGCGGCGAACTTTATGTCTATACGCTTATCCCGCAGCAAGATATTCACAGCAAGCCCCGGATGGTTATTGACTGCGGATTTAAGATCTACCTGCCTTTGGAAGGAATCATTTTGAAGAATCATGCCTCTTTTCGGGCGGATCAGAAAAGGGTGGTAAGGGTGGAAAAAGATGGCAGCGATTACCATGTGCGGTTGCACAAGAAATATGGGGAAAATCTCTATACGTATTTAGCCCGTGTGCGCCGTGTGATTGATGGTGACACCCTGGACCTCAGCATTGATGTTGGTTTTGGCATTTTTACCGAACAGCGGGCCCGGCTGAAGGCGATCAATGCTCCGGAATTAAAAACAAACACCGGTCAGGCGGCCCAGGCGTTCTTAAAGAAATATTTATCATCCTGCCCGCATGTGGTAATCCGTACCCAAAAAGCCGGCATGTACGGCCGCTGGCTAGTGGACGTGTTTGCCCTGCCTGCTGAGAAAGATCCGCGTGTCATCGCGTCCGAGGGGGCACACCTCAATCAGGTGCTTCTGGAAATGGGGCACGCCCAAAAGTACTAAACGTCCCTTCTTAGCGGACCCGGATTATTCATCCTGTATCCGTGACAGATAAATCCGGGATAAATCCCAGCTAAATTCCGTTATGGGTTTTACGACTGCCTAAGCGGAAGAAAGAGAAAGCCATGAAAAATTTTATTGTCATCGCGGTTTTGGCCTGCCTGTGCGGGTGTTCGGCCCTGCGCACAACCGGCAAAGTCGCCAAAGGGACCGGTAAGGTCTTGTGGGGCACGGCCAAGGTGAGCGGCAAGGTGCTCTATACCACCGGAAAGGTGGCGGTCAAGGCCGGCACCATGACCTACAACGGCGCGCGCACGGTTGTCTATATAGCCCGGGGCAAGCAGATCATTCCGCTGAAGAAGAAAGGCAACAGCCTCTATGCGGATGTGCGGCTCAACCGCAAACGCAATGCCACGTTCCTGGTGGATACCGGGGCCTCCAGCATGCAGATCTCCCGCGCTATGGCGCAAAGTCTGCGGATTGACTTAAGCCGGTATCCGGTGATCCCGGTGACGCTGGCCGGCGGGCATGTGGTGGGGGGCCCGTGAGATCACACTCAAAGAGGTGCGTGTGCGCGGGGTGCGCGTCAAAAATGTCAAGGCCCTGGTCATGGAGCAGGACAATCTGGGGATATACGACGGGCTGTTGGGCATGTCGTTTTTGAACCATTTTGTGTTTTCATTGGACGCGCAGAAACCCGAGCTGGTATTACAGCAGCGGGTGATCTGAGGAATGCGTGCAAGACGCAGGATTATGATTTCATCTATTGACATTTAAAGATTTTTCAGTATAATTTCAGAATCTAGCCGCATGCTGCGGCAACCCTGTTCTTTAAAAAAAGATTTATTCCCCTGTAGCTCAGTTGGTAGAGCGAGTGGCTGTGAAACAAAGCAAGGAACATTGATGACGCTAAAAGATTGTCATCGAGAAATACATGCTAACGCAGCTTCTAACAGAAACGTTAGTTGAAAAAGCAGGCTAATTCAGGGAAGCCCACAACTGATAGACCACTATCAGGAGGGTAATCCTGAGCGAAGCTCGTCAGAATTTTGGCGTGAACGTGCAGAGACTATACACCT